>NZ_QJOT01000024.1:0-59525 GCF_013393165.1 Paenibacillus sp. 79R4
TAGCTTGAGCGAAGTGAAAGCTAGCGCCTTTAGACGCGAGCCGGTAATAAAGGCTTATAGCCTTAGAGCAAACCACCCGTTAGACGGGTGGTCATGATTTTATCCAGAAGAGCAATGAATTAAGAAAGCAAGAAGGATAGGAGGGGAAGGATTAACGCAAATTTTCAGAAGATTTCCGCACAGGAAATAGTAAAAATTTAAACTTGATCTTGTTTTTGTTCAATGATAAAAAGGAAGTACTTAGTGCAAAAGATACACAATAATGATAGCAACTGGGGGGTGGTCCTAATGGTAAATATCAATAGGCTATCCCTGTTTCTATTTGGAGGCAGGATGTCTGGGATGCCGGGATTAGAGCAGGCAAATATTTATGGGAAGGGGGACCCGGGAGGGATGAGCACAGTTGTCTATCGTAAATTACATATTACCCTTCATAAATAATCGATGCTGCATCGTAAGAATTTTTCAAAGGCAATCAGGGCAAGAGAAATAATTTGTATCCGAGGGGGCGAATGCCATGAGGAGCCGAACGATTCTTATCGTCGATGATGAACCGAGATCTAGAGAGGGAATGAAGAAGATACTCGGGGTATGGGCAGCCGGTCAATATGAAATCCTCACGGCGAGCAATGGGGGAGCCGCACTGCAAATTCTTGAGGAGACTCCGATAGAACTAATGATTACGGATATCCGTATGCCGGAAATCAGCGGTCTTGCACTAGTGAGTCAAATGAGGGCCAAAAGGATTCAACGTCAGCCTTCCGTTATTTTTGTATCAGGTCATGCTCAGTTCGAGTATGCCCAGGAAGCGCTTCGTTTGTCCGTGGTAGACTACTTGCTGAAGCCGGTAGGCCGGGAGAAGCTGATCGCATCCGTAGAGGGCGCTCTGAAAGCAGGGGAGGAGAAGGAACATCTCGTCTTCATGCGAAAGACGGCGGATCCGCAGCTTATGGCTATCAGGGATGAAGAGGCCGTATTAAGCGAAGCTGTCCGTCAGGCGATGCACTATATAGAGACACATATAGATGAAGCGATAAGTCTGCAGGAAGTTGCCGGACATGTGCATCTGAACGGAAGTTATTTCAGTGCACTATTCAAGGAGCAATGCCAGATCAATTTTAGCGAATATGTCACCCGCAGGAAATTGCAAAAAGCGAAGGAATTGCTGCTGAAGACGAATCTGACTATCGCAGAGATCGCTTGCCGCAGCGGTTATCAGAGAGTCAATTATTTTAATAAACTGTTCAAAGAATATGAAGGAATGAGTCCGGGGCGATATCGGTCGATGAGGAACGGAATGGAGGCCCAAATTCAATAGGGACTCAATTAAATATAGAGAATTGTAAAGATGCCATGGGAGAGGCCCATGGTGTTTTTTTTGAATATAAGCGGAGGGGGTTTTGAAAAAAAAGTGAAGTTAAAGGGCCAGTTTTAATGCCAAAACCGGACTTTGTGAACGCGCTTTTATGCAATTGGCCCAAAATCCAAAAATAGTGGAACTTTCCCCAAACACAGGCTCCTTATGCATAGAGAGTATAGGATTTATAATTATGTATGCGGTTACAACAAAACCGAATAATGAGATAAAAAAGGGGAGGCAAAGTATGAAAAAAATGAAACGTGTTTTAGTAGGACTTTCTTTACTGCTCGTAATGTCGTCTGTACTTGCAGCATGTGGCGGAAAATCAAATTCATCGAGCGAGCCGAACTCAAGTCCAGCTCCAACCACTAACAATTCTAGCACTCCACCACCGTCAAATGAGAAGGTTACAGTCAATCTCTGGAGCTTTACTGACGAGATTCCCAACATGACGGAAAAGTATCTTGCAACTCATCCTGACGCCAATGTGGAATTCAAAACTACGATTATTGCAACTACCGATGGCGCTTATCAGCCGGCTCTTGACCAAGCTCTGGCTGCTGGCGGTAAAGATGCTCCAGACATTTATGCAGCTGAAGCAGCTTTCGTGCTTAAGTATACACAAGGCGATGCATCCGATTATGCAGCTAACTATGCTGACTTGGGTCTTGACGACCAAAAGGTTAAGGATGCAGGCATCGCTCAATATTCCGTTGATATCGGCAGTAAAGATGGTGAGCTGAAAGGTCTTGGTTATCAAGCAACTGGCGGGGCCTTCATCTATCGTCGTTCCCTTGCAAAAGACGTATTCGGCACGGATGATCCAGCTACGATCAAGAATGAAATTGGACCGGGCTGGGATAAGTTCTTCGACGCAGCTGCGAAGCTGAAAGCTAAAGGATACGGCATTGTATCTGGTGACGGTGACATCTGGCACCCGATCGAGAACAGTTCTGACAAGGGCTGGATTGTAGATGGAAAGCTTCATATCGATCCGAAGCGTGAAGAGTTCCTTGATCTTTCCAAGAAGCTGAAAGACAACGGTTATCATAACGATACACAAGACTGGACTGAAGCATGGTATGCAGATATGTCCGGAAGTGGCACTCAACCAATCTTCGGGTTCTTTGGTCCAGCATGGCTGATCAACTACGTTATGAATGGTCAAGTCAAAGATACGAATGGCGACTGGGCTGTTACTGAGCCGCCAACCGGCTTCTTCTGGGGCGGTACATGGCTGCTTGCTAACAAGGATGTAACCAAGGACGAAGCTAAGAAGAAAGCAGTAGCTGACTTTATTAACTGGGTTACGCTCGATACTTCGGACACAAGCCTTCAATATTATTGGGCTAACGGTACGATGAAGGATGGCGAGCAAGGTACGAAGGACAGCGTAGCATCCTCTGTGGTTATGTCGAAATCCAACGGCGAAATCGAATTACTTGGCGGACAAAACATGTTCGACGTGTTCGTTCCAGCTAACGCTAACGCTTCCGGTAAGAACTTGACTCAGTTCGACGAGACGATAAACTCACTCTGGCGCGATCAAGTACGCGAATACACCGCAGGCAACAAGGATCGTGATAGTGCGATCGCAACCTTCAAACAGCAAGTCAAAGACCAGCTTGGTATTGATAGCGAATAAGAAGGAGCTGGAGGGGCGGGGGAGTTCCCCCGCCTCTTCCATATCAACTTAGTGAGGTGATAGCATGCGCCGCAAGGTTGTCAACTATTCGAAATACGGTTATTTTTTTACCTTTCCATTCGTACTGGCATTTCTGATCTTCTCGTTGTATCCCATTTTATACACCGCAGTTATCGGATTCACCGATATGAAGGGATTAATACCTAAACCAATCCATATCATGGATAACCCATTTCAGAATTTTAAAGATCTACTCTTTGATAATCCTTCGTTCAGAAAGTCTCTGACCAACACAGCGTTGCTCTGGATTGTCAACTTTATTCCTCAGATCGCTCTTGCGCTATTGCTTACTGCATGGTTCACGAACCGGCGCCTTAACATAAAGGGACAGGGAGCTTTCAAGGTTCTGCTCTATATGCCGAATATTATTACGGCGAGTACGATTGCCGTTCTTTTCAGTTCCATGTTCGCTTACCCGATGGGTCCGATTAATAGTCTGTTTCAGATGCTAGGATGGTCCGACGCTCCGATCTTCTTCCTCCAGGATAAGACGACAGCGCGCGGAATTGTGTCGTTCATTCAGTTCTGGATGTGGTACGGCAACACGATGATTATCCTGATCGCAGGCGTTATGGGCATAAATCCAGCGCTTTTCGAGTCTGCGGCAATTGACGGGGCCAATGGGTTTCAAACCTTCTTCCGTATTACGCTGCCGAGTCTTCGTACGATCTTGCTGTTCACGTTGATTACATCGATGGTCGGCGGTCTGACAATGTTTGATATTCCACAATTGTTCCTTGCCGGTGGGCCAGATGACTCCACGCTTACCGCAACCATGTTCATTTATGGGCAAGCGTTCAAGGGCAGCTATATGTATAATCGCGCTGCCGCGGCGAGTATGATCCTGTTCGTGATTGCAGCGGTGCTGTCTGGATTGCTATTCTATCTCATGCGTGATCGGGATGCGGCCAAATTGAGAAAAGCGGAAAAGCAATATAGAAAATCTGCTTATGCAGCAACTGAGAAGGAGGTGTAACACATGGAAAAGACTCAAAGAAGCGGGGCCTTTGGTCTGAAGCTAAGCAAAACGATTATCTATGTCGTCTGTATCCTGCTGGCGATTCTCAGCATCTTTCCGTTCTGGATCATGTTTGTCAACGCCACGCGCTCTACGGCTGAAATCCAAAGCGGACTTTCGTTGCTTCCTTCTACACACTTTATGGATAACTTACGAGTGCTGCTGGATAAGAGCTTCGATCCGATTCAAGGGTTCCTGAATTCATTCATTATTTCCAGCTCGGCGACAATCTTAACGGTCTACTTCTCGTCTTTGGCGGCCTATGGGCTGGTGACTTATAGCTGGAAACTGCGGAATGCATTCTTTACCTTCATTCTGTGTGTAATGATGATTCCTTCTCAAGCAAGCGCGATCGGTTTCTATCAGTTCATGTATAAGCTGCATTGGACGAATAGCTTCTTTCCGCTGATTCTGCCTGCGATTGCGGCGCCAGCGGTCGTATTCTTCATGCGCCAATATCTGCTGGCAACATTATCGGTTGAAATTGTGGAAGCAGCGCGTGTAGACGGATCGGGCGAATTTAAAACATTTAACCGAATCATTCTGCCGCTGATGATTCCGGCAGTGGCGACGCAAGCCATCTTTGCCTTCGTAGGCAACTGGAACAACCTGTTCATGCCATTGATCCTGTTGACGCAGAAGGAGAAGTATACGATGCCGATCATGGTGAGCTTGCTGCGCGGTGATATCTACAAGACAGAGTTTGGCTCGATCTATATGGGGTTGGCTCTGACCGCATTACCGCTGTTCATCGTGTACTTCCTGTTATCCCGTTATATCATTGCGGGTGTAGCCCTCGGAGGCGTTAAGGAATAACCTGTATAGTTGACATGGCGTGTGAATTGCTATAATCTTGAAGTGCATGTTCTTAAGAGAACCTTTTGAACTGCTTCTATGAAGAACGAAAGGGTGACCCAACTAAAATGAAGTACTAATCCTATTTGTTGAAGAGAACAATTGATGGTGGCTTTAAGCAGATTTATGCTGCTTAATTTTTGGTGCCTTCAATTGTTAATTTTCAGAATAGGATTGGATTTTTATAGTTGGACCTGAAGGAGTAATCCCATAAGCCATAGGGGAATCTCTTTAGGCACACCTATATATATTTATGCCTCCTATTCTGAATGGACATAGGGGGCATTTTTTGTCTCCTGCACAAATGAAGGGAGATGGTTGTATGTTCTTAATGGAAGCACAACATATTAAGTATTACGTACAGGATCGCTTATTGCTGGATATCGATCAGCTACAAGTTTACAAAGATGCCCGGATTGGCTTGGTCGGTCGCAATGGCTGTGGAAAGACAACGCTGCTGCAAATTTTAGCAAATAAGATTGTTCCGGAAGAGGGACATGTGGTTAGGCATGTTCATTGTGAACTGCTGCCGCAGCTCAAACATACCGATACAACGAAAAGCGGCGGGGAAGTTACACAGGAGTACATCCAAAAGGTACTGGTCAGAGACCCAATGCTGTTATTTGCGGATGAGCCAACGACAAATCTGGATACACAGCATATCGAATGGATCGAGAAGAAGCTGCGGGATTGGCAAGGGGCATTTATTGTGGTCTCCCACGACCGGGCGTTTCTTGATGCGCTTTGCACAACGATCTGGGAAATCCACGAAGGCAAGCTGAAGGAGTACATTGGGAATTACAGCGATTACCTCGAGCAGAAGGAAATAGAGCATGACCAGCAACAAGCGGCTTATGAGAAATATGAGAAGAAGAAGGCGCAGCTGGAGGAAGCCTTGAGGCTGAAAGAAAGAAAGGCGGAGAGAGCAACTAAGACGCCCAAGAAGGTAAGTAATTCAGAGGCGCGGATTACAGGAGCGAAGCCTTATTTTGCTAAGAAGCAAAAGAAGCTGCAGCAGACGGCCTCTGCGATTGAAACAAGACTGGAAAAGCTTGAAAAGGTCGAGAAATTCCGGGAGCTGCCGCCTCTAAAAATGAATTTGCCGAATGTAGATACGTTTATAAATCGGATCATTATCCGTATAGAAGATCTCGCTGGCAGGATTGGCAAGCGCATATTATGGAACCGGGCCAGCTTTCAGCTTCGGGGCGGTGATAAATTAGCGATTACAGGCCCTAATGGCTGTGGGAAGACGACGCTAGTGAAGAAGATTATGGGGCAAGAGCCGGGCGTGACCCTCTCTCCCTCGGTGAAGATAGGTTACTTCAGCCAAAACTTAAATATTCTTGATCTGGATAAAACGACTTTGGACAATGTGCAATCGTCTTCGAAGCAGACGGAGACCGTAATACGAACGGTCCTGGCCAGGATGCATTTTTTTAGGGAGGATGTATATAAGCCTGTCTCTGTGTTAAGCGGCGGGGAGCGGGTAAAGGTGGCGCTAACCAAGTTGTTCCTGAGCGATATCAATACGTTAATTCTTGATGAACCGACGAATTTTCTGGATATGGAAGCTGTGGAAGCGTTGGAGTCGCTTCTGAAGGAGTATGAAGGCAGTGTCATCTTCGTCTCTCATGATCGCCGCTTTATTGATCACGTGGCTACACGAATTTTGACGATTCAGGATCAAAAGCTTGAACTATTCGAAGGGACGTACCAGCAGATGAAGCAAGCCCCACCTAAGAGCAGTCGTGATACGCAGAAAGATCAATATCTCTTGCTCGAGACAAAAATTTCAGCGGTGCTGAGCCGTCTAAGCATTGAGCCGTCCCAGGAATTAGAGATGGAGTTCCAGCGTCTGCTCAAAGAAAAAAGAGACATGAATCGATAAAAATCAGCAGGATAGAGTCACGTGACTCTATCCTGTTTTTTAATGCAAAAAAATAGCGGATCAAAGGGGGAAAAGATCGAATAGGTTGCACTGGAAAGGAATGCTCAAGGCAATAAGCAATTGATGTATGGCGACTTTGGAACTTGGAAGTAGATTCCCGATTGAGTCAGGAGACGGCCCATGATATAATCAATAATGATAATCATTATCAATTAAAGGAATTTGGTTATGAATTATCAAATTTTATCTGTTTGAATTTGTCTTTGCAGTTATCATTTACAGGATTTCGAACTACCCGCTGCTGTTTCGCGACGTTTTGCGGACGGTGGCTTTTTATTTTAGTAAGGTGGGGAGCAGATATGATGGACAATTTATTGGAGGTAAAGGACCTGGCGATTTCTTTTAAGACCAGGGAAGGAGAAGTGCAGGCCATTCGCGGCGTCAACTTCCATGTAAAGAAGGGGGAGACACTGGCTATCGTTGGCGAATCAGGCTCGGGCAAAAGTGTGACATCCCAGGCTATAATGCAGCTCGTACCCCAGCCGCATGGAATATATAAGCGGGGGGAGATCTGGTTCGACGGCCAGCAATTGATTGGCAAGACGGAGAAGCAAATGCAGCGGATTCGCGGCAAAGAGATCGGAATGATCTTCCAGGATCCAATGACATCGCTGAATCCGACGATGAAGGTGGGCAAGCAGATCACGGAGGTGCTTCATACCCATGCGAAAATGTCCAGACAAGCAGCGTACCAAAGAGCGGTGGAGCTGTTGGATTTGGTAGGGATTCCGGCACCGGAGCGTCGGTTTCAGCAGTATCCGCATGAGTTTAGCGGCGGAATGCGGCAGCGGGTGGTCATCGCCATTGCACTGGCAGCCAATCCCAAGCTTTTAATTGCCGATGAACCAACCACGGCGCTGGACGTTACGATTCAGGCGCAAATTCTGGAGCTAATGAAGGATTTGCAGCGGAAGATCGGGACGGCGATTATTTTCATCACGCATGACCTGGGCGTAGTGGCTAAAATGGCCGACCGTGTCGCGGTGATGTACGCTGGGCAGATCGTGGAAACCGGGACGGCGGAGGAAATCTTCTATGATCCGCGGCACCCTTATACATGGGGGCTTCTGGCTTCAATGCCAAGCCTTGATGGGCAGGGAGGGAAGCTGGCCTCGATTCCTGGTACGCCACCGGATTTGATTCGTCTGCCGAAGGGGGATGCCTTTGCACTGCGCAGCCAATATGCGATGAAGATCGATTACGAGCAGGAGCCCCCTTTATACCGGGTATCGGAAACCCATTTTGTGAAATCATGGCTGATGCATCCTTATGCTCCGACGGTTACCCCGCCTGAAGCGATAGTCCGTAAACAGCGAACTTTGGAAGGGGTTTATGATCAGCCGGTCTTAGTTGCAGAACCTAATTGACAATGATAATCATTATCAATTATACTCCAATATATCAAGTCACTCTGACGGAGGAGTTGAAGAGATTGAGTAAAATTGTCATTGTCTATGCCAGCTTGACTGGCAATACGGAGGAAATGGCCGAACTAATCGCCGAGGGTATTCGTAGTACCGGGGCGGTCGTGGAATTAAAAATGGTGGAGGACAGCAATGCTGTCCATCTGTTGGAATATGATGCTTACCTGCTGGGAGCCTATACCTGGGGGGACGGGGAGATTCCTGATGAATTCGAGGACTTCTTGGACGAAATGAAGGAACTGGATTTGCAGGGTACACGCAGCGCTGTCTTCGGAAGCGGAGACACCACTTATCGGCTGTACTGCGGAGCTGTCGATGAATTGGAGGAGCGGATTAAGGACTTTGGCGTACAGGTCGTACAGGACGGCTTAAAGGTAGAATACGGGCCAAGCGCGGAAGAGAAGGTGTTATGCCGGGAATTCGGGGCGAATTTCGCCAAAAGCCTGGAGGGATTGCATCAAGTATGATGAGACGAATTGTGGACTATGAGTTGGAAGGGTGGATCCATTCGTACTCAGCGGCGGAGGTAAGCCAGGGAAGCGGAGAACGGAAGGTAACGTGGCGGCAGCGTGTGCAATACGCTGTAGGGCATGCGATTAACGATTACTACACGCTGATGCCTGCGGTACGTCTGCAGACACCGATACAGGTGCTGCTTAACCGGCGTTGGCCGCGCAATCAGGATGAATTTCCCGATCCCCTATTTTATTGGCAGGTATATAATCAGGTCGTGGCTCAGCTGACTTTGATCACGGGAATGCTGATTTATGACTATCCTGTGGCCTTGTATGAGAACTGGTCGATGAAATCAGACGTATTGGGCATGCAGATTTCTATTATTTTTCAGGCGTTATGGCAGGACAGGAGAGATCCGACGCGAATAACTGTGCAGAAGTTTCTTTTGGAGGATAATGTAGAGCTGGTCAAGGCGTTTTCGCATTTAACCAATGTGTTTTGGCATGGTGCTTTTGGCTGCCCTCCCGGCATTATTGAAGTCTACACCTTACTGGACGATCGGAAGCATGACATAATCGGGGAGTCACTGGAATTACAGGCCTCGCTGGATTATGTGAGACTGCTGACCGATGCTTGGGAAACCGAAATACAAGGGACTGGCGGGAAGGATCGGGAGGCAACGATAACATCATCAAGCGCCTGGGCCATATAAGCTTTGAGCATTCAGGAATGGGCCGTCCTTTAAACCGTCCTAATATTACACAAATGTAATTGGTCTGTATGGAGTTTGTATGTTTTACTCTATACAGGCTTTTTATTTGCTCCAAAATATGTAGATAATAGTAAGACAGACAACTTATTAATGACGTGAATTATAGGCTGGGTGATGACTATGTATCGAATATTGCTGGTGGAAGATGATCAATCGCTTGCGGAATTACTGTCCGGACATTTGCACAAATACGATTATGAATGCAAGGTTTGCTCTGATTTTAATGATATCTCAGGGGAGGTTGAGCAGTTTGATCCCCATCTGGTTCTGCTGGATATTAATTTGCCAAAGTATGATGGCTTCTATTGGTGCCGGAAAATCAGACAGTTCTCAACTTGTCCGATTATCATTATCTCGGCACGCAGCAGTGAGATGGAGCAGATCTACGGTATCGAGAATGGGGCAGATGACTATATTACCAAACCCTTCTCGCTAGAAGTGGTGGTTGCTAAGGTGAACGGGCAGATCCGCAGAAATTACGGGGATTATGCCGCCAATCCATCCGAGCGGACTGTGGTTTGCGGCGAGCTGAAGCTGTATCTGGAGAGCTTGATCCTGGAACACCAGGAACAGCAAGTGTTGTTGACCAAGAAGGAAGCGATGCTGGCGGGTATGCTGCTGGAGAATGCTCCAAAGGTGCTGAGCCGGGAGACCCTGCTCTCCAAGCTATGGGATGATGAGAGCTTCGTAGAGGAGAACACGCTCAATGTGAATATCGCTCGGCTCCGCAAGAAGCTGCAAGATGTTGGGGCCGATGCTGCAATTGAAGCCGTACGCGGTGTAGGGTACCGGTTGCTAGAGGAACCGATATGAAGCTGTTTATTAAGGACCATTTGTCCATTGGAATACTATATCTGGTTACTTTTTTCGGCTTATTCCTTCTGTATGACTGGCTGGATGGGTTTGAGGTCGGTGGAAAAGTTTATTTTGTGTTTGTAAGTTTGGTTCTTTTGTTGATCTTTCTTCTTTATCGGTATATCACGCGTCGAAAGGTGTATGAGCAGTTATCCGCAATACCAACCAAGCCAGAGGATATGCTCATTCATAATCCGCATTCGGTTCTGGAGGAAGCTTATGCCCAGAGTATGCGTGCCAATCTACAGCTATATCATTCTCAAATGAACCATTTGAAGAACCGGCAACAAGAGTATCAGACGATGTTGGGTCATTGGGTGCATCAGATTAAAACTCCGGTGTCAGTCATCAGCATGCTCACGCAAATAAACGAAGGTAATGAAGATTTCGCCAAGGTTCAAGCGTCTATTAACAAGATTAATTATAATTTATCACAGCTCCTGACTTATCTTCGCACAGAGGATTTTGCCGCGGATCTTAAAATTGAGCAGGTTCCATTAAGAAACGCCGTGTCCGAAGTAATTAACGATTTGAAGGATTTCTTCATCTCGGGCTCTGTCTATCCAAGCGTCTCTATCGAAGGTAATTTATCGGTCTATACAGATCGAAAGTGGCTAAAAACCATGTTATATCAGGTCATGAATAACGCTATTAAGTACAGCAAGCCAGGCAAGAACGTGCAGATAGCAGCAAAAATAGCAGAGAGTACCGTTGTCCTCAGTATTACGAATGAAGGGGGCGGGATCGAGCCGAGTGATCTGAACCGGGTGTTTGATTTGTTCTTTACCGGTGAGAACGGACGAAGGTTCGGCGAATCTACAGGGATGGGATTGTACCTGGTGAAGAGAATAGCTGATATGCTGCAGCATCAATATAAGCTGGAATCGATGGTTGACGGGGCAACCACATTTTATTTTTATTTTAGAAATCATGATTAGGGTCATGATTTTTTTATTACGAACTTGTAAGGGAACTGAAATGAAGGGGAATTGTCGACGGGTCGTACATCACTTATGATGAAGATGCTTCGGAGGGCAGAAGCTTAGTATACGACAATGAAGTAAGGAGATTTTATGAGTATAAAAATATTACAAGTGCATCAGCTTGAGAAAACATATGTGGGTAAAGTGAACTATACGGCGCTGAATGATGTCTCCTTTGATCTGGAGCAAGGGGATTTTGCGGCGATTATGGGACCTTCCGGAAGCGGCAAGACGACGCTGCTGAATTGTATTTCCACGATTGATATTCCCAGCGGTGGGGAGATTACTGTGAACGGACAGCAGCCCCACTCTTTAAATGATGAAAAGTTGGCCAAGTTCAGGCGGAATGAGCTGGGCTTTGTGTTTCAGGATTTCAACCTTGTTCATACGTTGACGGTTCGGGAGAACATTCTTCTGCCGCTTACTTTGGATAGCGTTTCTGTACCTGAGATGGAGCGACGCTTGGAGCAAGCCTCCTCATTGCTAGGCATCGAGTCGTTACTGCCTAAGCGCACCTTCGAGATCTCCGGAGGACAAGCGCAGCGGGTGGCCGTGGCCAGAGCAATCATCCATCAGCCTTCGCTGCTGCTTGCGGATGAGCCTACAGGAAATCTGGATACGAAATCGGCCAAGGATGTGATGGAGCTGTTCAAGTCTATAAACCGAACCTTGCAGACGACGATTCTTATGGTTACTCATGATCCCTATGTGGCGAGCTTCTGTAACCGTGTGATTTTCATTAAGGACGGCAAGTTGTATAACGAGATCCATCGCGGCAACCTTCAGGGGAACTTCTATCAAAATATTATGGACACCTTGACTTTCCTTGGAGGTGGGCGAAGTGACATTCAATAATATTGTTCTGAACAATATTTTACGGGATAAATGGACGTATATCGCTTATTTCCTAAGCAGTGTATTTTCAATTTTTATCTTTTTCTCGTTCTCAGTGTCGATGTTCCATCCCGATCTATCGGTTATTGCAAATGGTTCATCCCTATCCTTCGCGATGATGGTAGGCACGGTACTGGTGTATTTATTCTCATTTGTGTTCATCTCCTATTCGGTCATGTCATTTATGAGGGTAAGGCAGAGGACGCTGGGGCTATTCGTCATGATGGGGGCTTCCAAGCGCCAGATTAAAAAGATGGTCTTCCGAGAAAATATGTTTATCGGTATCGCGGCGATCATCATGGCGCTTGTATTAGGACTCGTCTTTGCCCCATTGTTTCTGATGGTGACGCGGAAGGTGATGCAGGTGGAAGGCTTTGTGATGTATTTTCCAAGCAGGGCTATCGCTTTGACCTTGGTGATGTTCTTTATGTTGTTCTTGCTCGTCTCCTTCTTCTCTCCGCTATTCATCCGAAAGCAAAAAATCATTCAGTTGCTCAAGTCGGATAAGAGGATGGAAGCAGAGGTCCGCTTCTCTCCTATCGGGTTGACCTTTGCGTTGCTTGCAACGGGAGGAACCCTGTCTATGATAACGATTGGGCATAACGTTGCGTTTGTGCATCAGGTATCGAATAACATTCTGGGGGTATTTTTCTTATTCATTGTCTTTGTGATTGGTTTGTATTTCTTATATTTACAGTTGTGCGTGCTCGTGTTGGAGCTTGTTCAGAAGCAGAAGCGTTATCTTCAGAAGACGAATATGCTCACCCTCTCCGGAATGAAGTCGCATTTACGAAGCAATGTGAAGATGATGTATCTTGTCTCATTGCTCCTTATGGGAACGTTCTTCGCTATTGTTGGATTGTATAGTGCGAATGTGAATGTGGAGCAGAATACGAAGGCGAATTATCCTTATGACTATATGTATGTATCTCAAGCGGATAACCCGCGTCAATCAGAGCATGTGGAGCTGCTGCAACAAAGCCTGCAAAATCAGGCCGGCTATGCTCCTTATAAATATGATGTTCTCTATATTGCTGAGCATCGGAGGCAGGCCATCGTCTCTCTGAGTAGCTACAATGAAGCGATTCAAGGGCTTGGTGGGGAACCCCTATCCTTAGATCAGAATGAGATTTATGCGGTTAACTTCCTGCCTAAGGAGAAGACGGATCTAAATATCTCTGATCCTATGCAGCAGGTCTTTCAACAGACGAATATGAATCCTCAAATGGTCGGAGGGAGCAGTCAGAATATTATGCCTGCCGGTTACTTCAATCGTCTCCTGGTGGTATCGAATCAGGACTATGTGAATATTGAGCGGAGGCAAGGCTTGAATCTGCTGCATGTGTTTGCTTATAACGTTGATAACTGGAAAGAGGACATAGCTACGACACAGGCTCTAATAGATCGCATCGGGTACAGTGATCATGGTGAATTTGGCTTTTTCAGCGCGGGGGATCTGTTTTATGTAGAGAAAAGCTCGAAAAATCTAATGCTCTATGTAGGCTTTATGCTCAGCTTGATATTTATGATCGCAGCGCTCAGCATGATCTATTTCCGACTGATTACGGATTTGGACAAGGAACGCGAGAAATATAAGGGCATTCTGAAGATCGGGCTGTCTCAAAAGGAGCTGTTCTCAATTGTGTCAAAGCAGCTTGCTGTGTTAATATTTGCGCCTTTTGTCGTGGCAAGCTTGTTCTTCTTAATTGGTGTTGCCTACCTGCGCGAGGTCATCGGTGGTTCACTAGGCAGTGTTACAGCAGCCAGCTTTGTTATCTTCCTGGTCATTCAATGCTTGGGTTACCTGGCAGTGAACCACAGATATAGAAGAGCATTAATTAAGAATTTGGTATAAAAAATGGCGCTGGAAACCCATATCGAGTTAGAGCGCTGATAAGCAACAGCCTCCTGGTGATTCCAGGAGGCTGTTGCTGTATATGGAAATTGGGGTCCCTAATTTAACGGTCTTACTTCAAGCTTCCGGCAGGGAACTTGAACAGGTCGTCGACCTTGACCGGTTGGCCGGTCCGAATGGAGCGGTTAGCTGCGATGCCAGTCATGATCGACATAGCTCCGTCGATATGGGAAGCGGCACGGTTGAAGCGATCCTCCTGCTTCTTATCGAAGATATCGCGCAGCATAACGGGGTCGCCACCGCCATGGCCGCCTACCCCTTGCTCAATTTCAACGCGATATGGCGCTGCAAAGTGAGGGTAGATCATGATATCCATGCCTTGCAAAGCGCCTTCATCCGCCTTATCGCCACCGGAATTGACGTAGGATTGCTCGGTGATTCGTACTTCCATACGGCCCTGTGTACCATTAAAAACAATAATGAAGCCTTCCCATGGCAGATAAGCATTTAGCGAATAGTTCATCACGGTCTTGTTCTTGTATTTAACCATCACGCTCATCGTATCTTCTATACTGATATTGTCTCCGAATACGCTCTGATCGCGTTGATATCCATCCTCCTGCTCGGCATCAAGATACATGCTCTTCAAATGCTCATTCTGGTCGAGATGGAGCGCGAACGGATCGTTCTGCGCCGTTTCGCTGCCGTAAGCGCGTTGGTAAAATTCAGTAACGCCGCGCTTCTCAGCGTTCTCCCTGCCATAGAAGCGCAGGTCGCCCATGGCAAATACGGTGTCGGGTTTGGAACCCAGCCAGAAATTCATCAGGTCGAAATGGTGCGTAGATTTGTGTACGAGCAATCCGCCGCTGTTTCTTTTATCGCGATGCCATCTGCGGAAGTAGTCGGCGCCATGCTGCGTGTTGAGCAGCCATTCGAAGTTGACGGACAGTATTTCGCCGATGGTTCCATCCATAATTAATTCACGAATCTTCGTGTTATGCGGCGCATAGCGGTAATTGAACGTTACGCGAAGGTTTCGTCCAGTGCGTTCGATGGCATCGTAGATCTCCTGACATTTCTCTTCGTCTATGGTCATCGGCTTCTCGGAGATGACGTCACAGCCGAGTTCCATCGCGCGGACGATATATTTATGATGCGTGCGATCAATCGAGCATACAAGCACAAAATCCGGCTTGGTATCCTCGATCATTTGATCGAATTTCTCCGATTTGTAAGTAGGGACCTCATGATAATGGTATTTCTCTTGTAACAGTCTATTCGCATAATTCATTCTGGTCTGATTGACATCGCAAATTGCAACCAGCTCTGAAGTTTCCTTGAAAGTAGTTACCAACTCGCTATAGAAAAACTCTGCCCGACCTCCGGTACCTACGATGACGTATTTCTTCTTGGACAAGATGATCACTCCATTTACATTGGTATAAATCTATTTTATAGTATATGAAATGCAAGAATCTAAGCGTTTATTAGTCGTTTTAATAAAAACTATGCATATTTTATCTAAAATGTCATGTTCAAAAAGTTCAGATATCAGGATCGAGAAAGGAAGGAGTTTTGTGAGCACAACACCATATTTTGCCGTGGAGCAGATCAAGCGAACTAAACATTTTAGTATGGATTCTGATCATTTTCATGAAAGTTATGAAATCTATTATTTACTGTCGGGTGAACGGTACTACTATATTAATGATCGGGTTTATGCTCTGCAGGTTGGCGACCTGCTGTTTATTAACAAGAACCATTTACATCGAACGACGAGCAAGGGAAGGTTCTCTCATGAGCGGATATTGGTTAATTTTGATGATCTGTTCATTGAGCCGTTGCTGGGTCTGGGAGTGGGGGAGCTGCCTTTGTATCACGGGGAGAGCTTCTTGCTTCGTCCAGATGTGCATGAGCAGGGACGGTTTGAAGATCTGTTCCACAACATGCTGCGCGAGCAGAAGGAAGCAGGAAGCAGTTCTACAGAATATTTGCTGGCTTTGCTTCTACAGATGCTCATTCTTATTGCCCGTATCCGCGAAGCCAAGCCGGAGCCGATTCCGCCTGAATCGAGCGAGAAGCAGCGCAGGGTATACCGCATCATCGAATATTTAAATATGGAATACAGACAGAAGCTGACTTTGCCGGGGATTGCAGAGCAATTCTATATCAGCGAGACCTATCTCTGCCGTATTTTCAAGCAGACCACAGGTTTTACGGTCATTGAATATTTGAATTATATTCGAATTCGGGAAGCGCAGACCTTGCTGCGAGAGACGGATGATAGGATTACGAGAATCGCTGAGGAGACGGGCTTTGATAGCATTGCTCATTTCGGCCGAGTATTCAAGCAGATTGCGAAGCGTTCCCCGCTGCAATATCGCAAGCAAAATCAGGAGTGAGTCAAACAAGAGGGGGAGAACGCACCAGCGGACCGGCGGACTAACGCAGTGGACTAGTGGACCAATGAACTATCGGATTAACAAACCAGTGAGCTAACGAAAATAAAAAATTAACGGAGTGACTAGCGCACCACCAGACCAGTGAATTAACGATCCAACGAAACGCAACGAATCAGTGAGCAACGTGCCAGCGCACCAGTGGATCGAAGAATTAACAAACGAGTGGTCCAGCAGGCTAGTGAACCAATAAATCACACCGGGCCAGCGAATTAACGAGATAATGAAATTTAACGAATCAGTGAGCAACGTGCCAGCGAACCAGTGGATCGAAGAATTGACAAACGGGTGGTCTATCAGGCTAGCGCAACGAATCAACGACCAACCGTCCCTACGGACCAGTGAACTAGCAAACCGATGAACCATCGGGCCAAAGAGCCACCGAGCAACGAACCAAAGATCGGCGAGCAGCAGGCCAGCAAACTAGCGAACTAGCAAATCAACGAGCCACCGAACCTGCGAATCCAGTAATCCAATAGGCCATCAGATTATCGAACTATGAGCCAGTGAACCAACAAACCGATGAGCCAACTGGCCAGCAAACTTACGAGCCAACGGACCAACGAGTCACCGAACCGACGAACCGAGGAAAACAATAAGCCAGCGAACTACCAAACTATGAGTTAGTGAACTAACGATCCGACATGCCAGCAAATAGCGAACCACCGAGCCAACGACCGACGAATCGAGGAACCAAAGAACTCAGCGACCAACAAATCACCGAATCAACGAACCAGCGACTATTGACCACCAAACCACCAAACCATAAGCGATCCTTCTAACGAAACTCCATAACGCTATTTCCCCGAAAACAAGGGTAATTTAGAACTAACGAAACTACAGATCGTTATTGGCGGGAAATGCGAGCTTTAGAGGGGGAAATAGCCGGAATAGCGATTGTCAGTTTCGTTAAAATATCCGAAGGCCGTTTTTGCCCCCAATAACGCTTCCCAGTTTCGTTAGAACTGTAAAGGCCAAAAAAGTTCGACGGGATTTTCCATGGCCGGTCTTCTTCGATAGGGATGGGAAATCTCTAGCATCGTCCCAAAGCCTTGCTTGCCGCGGATACGCAGGGGGTAGAGCTCGTTATACCTGAGCTTCAACGTTTGTTCCCCTGAGCCACCGATCCTTCTAACGAAACTCCATAACGCTATTTCCCCGAAAACAAGGGTAATTTAGAACTAACGAAACTACAGATCGTTATTGGCGGGAAATGCGAGCTTTAGAGGGGGAAATAGCCGGAATAGCGATTGTCAGTTTCGTTAAAATATCCGAAGGCCGTTTTTGCCCCCAATAACGCTTCCCAGTTTCGTTAGAACTACTGTAAAGGCAAAGAAGATCGACAGGATTAACCATGCCGGTCTTCTTCGATAGGGATGGTGATCTCTACCATCGTCCCAAAGCCTTGCTTGCTGCGGATACGCAGGTGGTATAGCTCATTATACCTGAGCTTCAGGCGTTTGTTCGTATTAAATAGCCCCACATGCTTGGTGCGCTCCTCATCGATATCGAGCCGCCGCATCACTTCGGTCAACGAATGGGGCGGCATACCGATTCCATTATCCGTTACTGTGATACGCAGCCGCTCGAACCTCCTCGCAAGCTTCACCTTAATCAGGCCAGGCCCGTCCTTCTCCTTAATGCCGTGATAGATGCTGTTCTCCAACAGTGGCTGTAGAATCAGCTTCATCGTCGATAATTCGGTAATCTCCTCATCGTACTCATAGATCACATCGAACTTGTCCTTATACCTTTTCTTCTGAATATTGATGTAACTGATCGCATTGGCGATCTCCTCGCCCCAAGTCACTGTCCGGGTTGGATTACTGAAGGAGTAGGAGAGAATATCGGACAGGTCCTCAATCATCTCGCTTGCCTTGTTTGGCTGGCCTGTCAGTGCGACCGACTCCCAATACACGGAATGCAAGGTGTTATAGAGGAAGTGGGGGTTAATCTGCGACTGTAGGGCAAGCAACTCCATAACCTGGAGTCTGTACTTTTTCTCCAGCAGCTGGGTATGGATATAGCGGTGCTCAATAAAATGCGTCATCATATCATGGATAATATATGAATATTGATCTTTGATCTTCGCCGGCGGCTTCAGTGGAACATGGCGATCCTCAGCCGATTTGATCAGCAGCCGGATCATCTTGAGCTGGTTAAAGTTGCGGCGCACAACATAGTAGGTCAGAATGAATCCGCATATGATAGCGATCACGGCAAACAGCAGCGTGTATTTAAAAATTCGCGTCGGCGTCTTATACAGATCCGAATGCGGTATGGCCGAGACATACTTCCACTTATAGCGCTCCGACTCCACTTTGGTCACATTAACCAATCCCTGTGAGGTATTCAGATCGAAGACCGATGCCGGCTGATTCGCAATCCAGTAAATGTCTTTAGCCTGAAGCAACTCGCCCGAATGATTGGAGAAGATCACCTTATTCTCTTCATTTAATACAAATAATTGCTGTCCGTCATAGGTTGTAATGTCGTCGAGCAGATTCTCAATATACTTGGGCCGGATGTTAAGAATAATACCAATTTTCTGCGGTACCAGTACATTATAGAAGGTGACAATAGCCGTTGGGTCATTCTCGAAATCATAGAAGCGGATATTTCTGCGTTCCGTCCACTTTGTTGCTGGTCCGGAGTATTCCATGAACTCGCTATACCAAGCCGTATCATAGAAATGATCCAAGGTCACCAGCCCATCAACAGAGGACAGGAATCGATGATATGGATTGTCTACATACAGATAGAAGGATTGAATATAGGGCTTGGAGCTCGTAAAAGCATTCAGAAAGCTGGAAATAATCGAATTGGCTGTCGAACTCTCATAGGTGTAAGAGGGATTTTTGAGCACAGAAGACAACTCATTGAAAATATTCGTATTATCATACAGAGCCAGATACAACGTATCCAACTCATTCAGAATCATTTCCAGTTGGGTCTGCGATTGCAGCAGCAGGAAGCTGCTGTTCTGATTAATATCTGCCTTAATATCATGCTGTACCGAAATGGTAGAGAGCGAGCCGAGAATAATGATAGGGATGAGCAATGGGATCAGAAAAGTCATCAGCTGCTTAATAAAATATTTCTCTCTCATATAGAGGCTTGTCCACTCCGGTATTCACTAGGCGTTTTCCCATAATAACTTTTAAAAGTCCGAGTGAAATTTTTGGCGTTGCTGTAGCCGACCATCTCGCTGATCTCATAGGTTTTATAATTGAAATCCTGCAGCAGGTGGAGAGCCATCTCCATCTTGGTCTGAATCAGGTAGTCAGAGAAGTTCTGTCCCGTCTTCTGTTTAAAGAAAAAGCTGAGATAGTTGGCGTTCATATAAACCTGCCGAGCCACTTCCTCAAGCGTAGCCTCCTTGTAGTTCTGCTTCACGTATTCCTTCACTTTCTTGATGACCAGGCTCTCGTCACCCTTGCTATAGCTATAATCCGGTGCGGTATCCTCCGATTCTAAAGAAGTTCCTCCCGCCTCCATTTCGTTACGAAGCTTAACGAATACATCCATCAGCACATGATATTTGGCCGGCTTGAGCACATAATTCATGACCCGGTAATGCAGCGCCTGCCTGGCATATTCGAAATCCCGATATCCGCTAAGAAATACAATCTTAATATTTTGCTTATGGTTATATAAATTCTCCGCTAATTCGATTCCGGACATAACGGGCATTTTAATATCAGTAAAAACAATATCTACGCGTTCCTCTCCGTCTATGAATTGGAGGGCTTCCAGTCCGTTATTGACCTGGCCAACAATTTGGAAGCCAATATCATTCCAGGGAAAATAAATGGCTAAGGCTTCACGCGTCTCCGCCTCGTCATCGACAATTAGAAGATTATACATCATTTCACCTCATGTATTTTAAGGAACTCTTTAGCAACTTACAGTAATTATATCAGAGTCACTGTATTTGTAATGTAAGCGATTTTAAAAGATTGCGGAATGCTGTAAAAATGATTCTTTTTACAACAATAAGATACCTGGAACCGATATACAGTGTATAAATGATACCTTTTTCTAAGATGGGCTACCTTAAAAAAAAGGGGAATCGGCCGCATAATTAATGAAACGCTTACAAATAATCAGCGATCCAGATCAACTCTAGCGTTTCACTCTATAGAGACTTACACGGTCTCATCCCAATGGAAAGAAAATGTGGACAAAGGAGACATGAGATGATGAGAGGAAAAAAAGTAGGACTGGCATTTATTGCCACGGTGATGGTTCTTGTCCTTCTTAGTGGTTGTTCCGGGGGGAATAGCAAATCAGAAGATGGAAAAGCGAATGCTGGCCCAGCGGAAGGAGATAAGAAAGTTACCCTGCGTTTCAGCTGGTGGGGGGGAGAGGATAGACACGCGGCTACAATTGCCGCAATCGAGGCTTACAAACAAATAGCCCCGAATGTGACCATCGAAGCAGAATATCAAGGCTTTGACGGGTATGAGCAGAAGATCAAGACCCAGCTGTCCGGTGAGACCTCTGCTGACATCATGCAGCTTGACTTGCCATGGCTGCAGGAGTTGACCAGCAAGGGAGACTTCTTCGTTGATTTGAAGGACTTTTCGAGCTTTGACTTAAGTGGGTTCGATTCGAACTTCCTGAACAACTTTGGTCAATACGACGGTAAGCTGGTAGCTGTGCCTACCGGTGTGAATGCCTATTGCATGATTATTAACAAGACGCTGGCGGACAAGCTGGGCATCGCAGTCGATACGCAATGGGACTGGGATTCTATCTATGAAGCCGGGAAGAAGCTGCATGCGGAGGACAGCTCCAAATATTTGCTGCTCGCCGACCATGCGGCATTGCGCCAGGATATGATCACGATGTTGAAGCAGCGAACGGGCAATCAATGGGTGAACGAGGACTACACCGTAGGCTTCAGTAAAGAGGATGCTACGGCAAGCTTTGAGTGGCTTCATAAGGCGATGGAAGCTGGCGTATACCAGCCGATCGGAGAGAGCGATCTGTTCTTCGGCAAAATCGATCAGAATCCGAAGTGGATTAATCAGGAGATCCCGATGGCTCCGTCCATGAGCAGTACGATGCTGTCGCTCAAGACCGTCCTGCCGGATGATGTAGAGATCGTTACCAGCCTTCCGGTAATCGCCAAAGAAGCCAAAGACTCGGGCGTTCTGGTCAGACCTTCCCAATTGTTCGCCATTAGCAACAAGAGCGAGCATCAGGAGGAAGCGGTTAAATTTTTGAACTGGTTCATGAATGATCCGGATGCGGCTGCGATCCTGGGGGATGTACGATCTGTTCCACCGGTGAAATCGGCTCAAGCGGCAGCAGTTGCGGCAGGCAAGATCGATCCGGCGATTACGAATGCAGTTGAATTAGGCCTTAGCCATGCGGGGATCGTTGACAATAGCATCGCGAACAACTCGGAAGTGCAGAAAGTACTTGAAGATATTATTCAGAAGGTTAGCTATGGAAAATCAACACCGGAACAGGCTGCGGATGAATTGATATCCAGTCTGACATCCAAGCTTGAGGAGATCAAGAACAGATAGTTAAGCAGCGAATCATGTGAGAGCTCGTAGGGTAGGAAGGGAGAGAGTCCGTTATGTCTATGTCTCCAACTGCATGGACCAAGCCACAGAGTCAGACGGGACACAAGATAAAGGCCAAGAAAAACTACCAGTACATCGGACTGTTATACATCGCACCTTGGATTATAGGCTTGCTAATCTTTCAATTTTATCCGTTTCTATCATCCTTTTACTATTCGTTCACGGATTACAATATGGTCAGCACTCCTAAATTTATCGGCCTGGACAACTATATTAAGATCTTTACAGCGGATCCAGAGTTCTATCAATCATTAAAGGTGACAGGGATATATGTGTTGCTCGCTGTTCCCGTGAAGCTGGCTTTTGCGCTGTTCATCGCCGTGCTGCTTAGCGCGAAGCTAAAGGGGATTAACATCTTCAGAACGGTGTACTATTTGCCTTCCATTCTGGGCGGGAGCGTCGCAATCTCTGTATTATGGCGCTTCTTGTTCATGAAGGAAGGGGTTATCAACAATCTGCTGAGCTATTTGCATATCGGTCCGGTTGATTGGCTTGGCAGTCCGGATGTGGCTCTGTATACACTCGGCTTGCTTACCGTATGGCAATTCGGTTCATCCATGGTGTTATTTCTGGCCGGTCTGCAGCAGATCCCTAAGGATTTATATGAAGCCGGGGCGATCGATGGTGCTTCCAAGCCGGGCATGTTCTTTAAGATTACGGTGCCGCTGCTTACGCCTATCGTATTATTCAATCTGGTCATGCAGATGGTTAACGCCTTTCAGGAATTCACCGGAGCGTTTGTCATCACAAACGGCGGACCGATGAAGTCAACCTTCCTTTATGCGTTGAAGCTGTATGAAGAGGCCTTTAGCTTCTTTAAAATGGGTTATGCTTCGGCTCTTTCCTGGATTTTGTTCATGATTATTATGGTCGTTACGGCGATTATCTTCAAGACATCCAACAGCTGGGTATATTATGAGGACGGGAGAGGATAAATGATGAAAGATTCCAGCAGCAGGTCCAGCACGATACTCAATTATTCTTTTCTAATTATTCTTGGCTTCGTAATGGTATACCCGCTCATCTGGCTGTTCGCGTCATCCTTCAAGACGAATGCTGAAATATTTGGCTCCAGCAAGCTGATGCCAACGACCTTGGTGTGGGATTCCTACACATTGGGTTGGCAGGGCACCGGACAATACGGATTTAATGATTTCTTCATTAATACATTGCTCCTGGTTGTGCCAACGGTGCTGTTCACGATTATTTCCAGCGTGATCGTTGCCTACGGCTTCGCCAGATTTGAGTTCCCTATGAAAACAGCGCTGTTCTCAATCATGATCGCTACGCTTATGCTGCCGAATGCTTCTATTATGATTCCACGCTACATTTTGTTTAACAAGATGAAATGGCTGGATACCTACTTGCCATTTATTGTTCCGGCGGCTTTCGCAACGGGGGCCTTCTTCGTATACATGATGATTCAGTTCCTGCGCGGTCTTCCACGTGATTTGGACGAAGCCGCGACGATTGATGGCTGCAACTCCTTTACAGTATTGACGCGGGTGTTGATGCCGCTTTGTAAACCGGCGATCTTCTCCGTGGGCATCTTCCAGTTTATGTGGACATGGAATGACTTCTTTAACTCGATTATCTATATCAGCAGTGTGAAGAGATTTACCGTATCGCTGGGTTTGCGTCTATCCCTGGACGCATCCTCGGCCGTATCCTGGAACCAGGTGCTGGCGATGTCTGTAGTCAGTATTGTTCCTTGCATTCTGCTCTTCTTCTTCGCCCAGAAATACTTCGTGGAAGGCATATCGACAACGGGGTTGAAGGGGTAGGAGATATAGTAAAATCCCGATGATTATGTGATCATCGGGATTTTAATTTTAAATTCAGGATTGGATAGGGGCGGCCCTCGCCATCGGTCGGTTTCTCGCTAACCACGGTAAAGCTGCTTTTTAAATAGAATCGTGTGGCGTTTTCATTGTCTTTATTCACATCCACACTCGTTACTCCATAATCTTCGATCAAAGAGCGGATCATTTGTGTCCCATATCCTTTTCCGGTCAGATCGGGATCTAGAAATAACATTTCGAGATGGGATTGATGAACCCCCGAGAATCCGATCAATTGATCTTCAATATACCACAGCCGGACATCAAGATTGGGAAAATATGAAGGAATCTCTTCCTTTAGCTTAAGCCTATCATCGACCGCCAAAAAATGATGGGTAGCTATAACCGACCTCTCCCATAGCTCCAAAATAAGCTCGTAGTCGTTCTTCGCAGCTTTTCTATTATGCATTTTATACTCCTTTCATAATAACTCTCCACCGAGAAGAGATTCAGAACCAGAATATACGCCAGTTCATGAACGGCAATGCCCAGCTTAAAGTTAATTAGCCTTATTATCCGCAATCATAAAGTTTACGAATTCTTTGACGACGGATAATTCCAGGGAAGACTCCTTGTAGTTGATCCAGCTTTCTGTGTAAAATTCTTCATCCATATCTTCCGTTTGAATTTCTTCGATAAATAAGGGATCATTCTCTTCCAGGCAGAAGGAAGGGACAAATGCCGTGCCTAGCCCGTTCATAACCATATGTTTGCAGGTCTCGACATAATCTGTTCTGATTACGATCTGCGGAACGGAGTGGAATCTGCGCGGCCACCATACATTAAAGACCCTCTCAACAGAGGGAGTTCCAACATAGATCAAAGGCTGCTGCGGCAAATCTTCCAGACGGAATTTATTTTTTGATATCATACATATTTTACTGCGGTCAATCAGGGTTTTCTGCCCGACCCACCGGTGCCCTCCGCTTTCAATCCCAATATATATATCGCCGTTCTCAAGCTCTTTCAGAATCTCTCTTCCTAATCCGGTTTTAAGCATTATTTTTACTTTGGGGAACTTTCGGCTGAATCTTCGAATAATAGGAGGCAGTTTATAGAGAGCAAAATTATTGGACACTCCAATTTTTAGTGTTCCTTGGACTTCATCGCCCATGTTTTGGATATGTTCGATAATGCGATCCCGTTCGGCCAACAGCTCCCTGCTGTGTTCAACCAAATATTCCCCGGCAAGTGTGAATTGAACTCCCTTTTTCTCTCTGATCAGAATATCGGTATTTAATTCCTTCTCTAATTGATGAATTCGATAGGTAATGGCGGGCTGTGAGAGAAAAAGAAGGTCTGCTGTCTTTTTTATGTTTTTTTCTTTATAAAGCTGCTGCAGAATGGCGATATCCCTGAAATCCATAAACTGATCCCCCCATCTAAAGTGATTTGCTATAAAATTTTTTTTCGATTCTCGATAAAAAACCAATATTTTATAGGAAAGCGGATTCAACTTATGATTATACCATAAACAAACGGTTTGTTAGTTTTTTCACAAAAGACGTCTTTTGTAAATGATCAGGAATATTTAGTAGGCCACGGAAGGGAAGAAGACCAGGATGATGAGAATTTCAATTACTTCTTACAAGACGGATTTTACGGACCAGGAATTAAAACAATTAAGCCAGCTTGGGGTGGATTGCATTGATTTTGGCGGCGGCAACGCCTTTCCGGGTGTAAAGGAGCAGGGGTATCCGGATCTCGACGCCATACTGGCCTTAAGAAAAAGGCTCCGTTCATTTGGCTTGGATGTTAATCGAGTGACCTTGCCCGACATTACCAAGAAATTTATGAATAATGAACCAGGCAGTGAAAGGGAAGTCGAAAATTCAATCCAGGCGATAAAAGCATTTGGCGAGGCGGGAATTACCTTAGCGAGGCAAAGGTTTGAAGGCGACACTTTTCCGAACTCAACAATAAAGTATCGCGCTCTGCAAAGAGGGGGAGCTATTGCCCGCGGAGAGAGTATTTCTTTTACAGAAGAAAAGCTTCCATACACTACGCTGGAGAACTATGAGAAAATGCTGGACCGTTTCTGTGACGCCTACAAGCAACTGGTTCCTGCAGCCGAGGCCAGCAACGTCTTGCTGGGCATGCATCCTTCCGATGTTCCGCACCCGGGAACACTTTTTGGCGGGCTTGGCTATCACAGAATTATTGACCTGTTCCCAAGCAAAAATGTCGGTTATGTCTACTGCGTAGGGACTAGGGCAGAGGAAGGCGGCAGCTCGCTAGTGCTGGATGAAGTTAGTAACTACGGAAGGAAAGGCAAGATATTTCTTGTGCATTTAAGAAATGTAAGAGGAAGTCTGGCAACCACGCGAGCCTTTGAAGAAACCTTATTGGACGACGGGGATATCAATATATTCAAGCTGTTGCTCGAACTGGACAAAGTGGGATACGACGGCTGCCTGAATCCTGACCATGTCCCGATTCTCGAAGGCGCTGAGCCAGATATTCATCCCAGCTGGCCTAATACTTGTATCAAATGGAACTACAACAATGTCGGCTACGCCTATTCGATAGGTTATATCAGGGCTCTGCTGAACGCATTGACAGAATACCGGGGCAAATAGATCGCCTTGACAGGCCAAATCCATCGATTTAAGAGGAGGTATTGCAATTGAGTTCTGAAAGCGTCGAATACGCCAATCAAAATGGCCCCGCTCCGAATGTGCCTGCACCGCGCAGAAGCAATGTCCGCTATTTGATCCTGGCGATGCTGTTTATTGTAACGGTCGTGAACTATATAGACCGCTCGGCGTTAGGGGTTGCGGCCCCGCTGCTGCAGGAGAGTCTGCTTATCGACTCCGTGAAGTTGGGTCTGGTCTTCTCTGCCTTTAACTGGGCCTATACCATATTTAATATTCCCGGTGGCTGGCTTCTCGACAGATTTGGTGCCAAGAGAGTCTACGGGATAGGTCTGCTGCTGTGGTCCGCATTTACGATGTACCAGGGCTTCGTCAGCACGATCGTGGCGTTGTTTATATTACGGTTTTTGGTTGGGCTCTGCGAAGCCCCGTCATTTCCCGGCAACAGCCGATTGACCACGATGTGGTTCCCGCAGGATGAGCGCGGCAGAGCGGTATCTATCTACAACTCGGCGCAATATTTCGGTTTGGCCCTTTTTACGCCGGTAATGGCCTGGATCTCGGAACGCTTCGGTTACGAATATGTTTTCTATTTAGCCGGTGGACTTGGCATTATTATAGCGATTCTCTGGTTTATATTTATCCATGAACCTTCCAAGCATCCCTATGTCAATCAGGCGGAGATCGACTATATTAATGCCGGCGGCGGGTTGACGGACGCGGATTCCAAGAAGGTAAAGGTGAAGTGGAGTCATATCAAACTGCTGCTGACAAACCGCCAGTTGATTGGAATTTACATTGGTCAATATGCCTTAAATACTATCGTCTGGTTCTTCCTGACCTGGTTCCCGTCCTATCTGGTCAAAGAGAAGGGAATGTCCTTGATCCAGACCGGATTTGCCGCCTCAGTGCCTTATTTGGGAGCTTTTGTTGGCGGAATTCTCGGCGGAATTCTTTCCGATCTGCTTCTGAAAAGAGGGAAATCGCTTGCTGTGGCCCGTAAGGTCCCGATCGTTATCGGCTTCCTGTTGTCCAGCACGATCGTCTTAGCCAATTTTACGCAAAATCACTTCCTGGTCATTATGGTTATGGGCATCGCGTTTTTTGCCAAGGGCATGGCCGGTCTTACCTGGTCCCTCGTTGGGGATATGGCTCCCAAAGAGCTTATCGGCCTGAGCGCGGGTATCTTTAATACCATCGGGAATACGGCGGGGATTGTGACTCCGATCGTGGTCGGCTATATTATCGCCCAGACGAATTCTTACAGCGGGGCATTAACCTTTGTTGGCGCCGTCCTGTTAGTTGGTGCATTGTCTTATATCTTTATTGTTAATAACCCGCAGCGGATCGAGCTGCCCAAAGAAAGATAGAAGTACAACAAATTCAATTTGGAAGGGGAGTAAAGGAATGAAAGTTGGTTTTATTGGATTGGGAATTATGGGCAAGCCGATGGCAAAAAACATCCTGAAGGCAGGTTATGAGCTCACGGTATTTGATATCCATGAGAAGAACTTGGAGGAACTGGTGAAGTTGGGGGCGAAAAAAGCGTCGGACGGCAAGAAGACAGCGGAACAGTCGGACGTAATTATTACGATGTTGCCCAATTCGCCCAATGTTGAAAATGCTTTATTTTCTAAAAACGGCATAGCAGAAGGTTTGTCTAAGGATAAAGCTGTCATTGATATGAGTTCCATATCTCCCGTTGCAAGTCGGGAATTTTCACAGCAATTAGCAGAGCTGGGCGTTCAGTTTTTGGATGCGCCTGTTTCCGGAGGAGAACCCAAGGCCATTGACGGAACAATAGCTGTTATGGTTGGCGGCAAAAAAGAGGTTTTCGATAAATATTATGATTTATTGATGTCTATGGCCGGATCGGTAACCTATGTCGGTGATGTAGGCGCAGGCAATATTACAAAGCTGGCCAATCAGATTATCGTTGCTTTGAATATCGCAGCAGTCAGTGAAGCGATGGCTTTGTCCAAGAAAGCTGGGGTAGATCCACAACTGGTCTTTGAGGCGATCCGGGGAGGACTCGCCGGAAGTACGGTAATGAATGCGAAGGTCCCTATGATTTTATCGAGAAATTTCAACCCTGGATTTAGAATTGAGCTGCATATTAAAGATTTGCAAAACGCTCTGGATACCTCTCATTCCATCCATGCATCTCTTCCGTTAACCTCGCAAATTATGGAGATTCTACAGGCTCTTAAGGTGGATGGACATGAAAAGGACGACCATGCCAGCATCGCCAAGTATTACGAGAAAATAAACAATTTGACGATTGAATAAAGGTCTGTGCCCTGACTTCCTTATAAACGGATAGGAGAATAAAATGCTTAATACTGACCCGATCAAAGGAATCATTGTTCCGATTGTCACCCCGGTAGACAAAGACGAGAGACTGGATGAAACCAGGCTGCGTTTTATGGTGGACCATGTCATAGAAGGAGGTGTCCACGGTATCCTTGCTTTTGGGAGCAACGGGGAGTTTTATATGTTTGAGGAGAATGAACTTCAGCGGGGATTGGAAGTGATCCTGGAGCAGTCACATGAGCTTGTCCCGGTATTTTTCGGAATCGGAGCGATCCGTACCCGAAATGCAGTGCGCCTGGCCAAAATGGCTGAAGCTACGGGAGCCGATGGAGTCTCCATTCTGCCGCCGATGTTTATCAAACCTAGCTCCGAAGAACTGTTTATTCATTTTAAGACCGTCGCGGAGGCAATCCCCGATACGCCGGTACTGCTCTATAATAATCCCGGAAGAATCGGCTACTCCATGTCCGCTGATCTGGTAGAGAGTTTAGCGCGTAATGTGGAGAACATTGTGGGAATCAAAGATTCAAGCGGTGATTTTACCCTATTAAGCGAGTATATCAGGCGGACCCGAGATATCGGCTTTAAAGTTCTGGCAGGCAAGGATACGTTAGTATATGCCGGGTTATGTACGGGAACCGTAGGAAGTGTCTGTTCGACGGCGAATATGTTTGCTCCGCTTGTAACGTCGATATATACCAAATTCGTTGCAGGGGACTTGGAGGGCGCCTTGGAGGCGCAATTCAGGTTAAATCCGGTAAGGATATCCCAGGACAAAGCGGGCTTCCCGGCTGCGACCAAGGACATGGCGAATATACTTGGGCTGGATGTCGGCAATCCAGTCAAACCGAGTCTGCGAAGTGAGGACGGATTGCTGGATTATATGAAGAAATACATGCAGGAAGCAGAACTGCTTGATTAATCATGCTTCCTCAGACTAAATTTATGCATGATCAAAACCCAAAGAGATGGCCTCTGTTTTATGAGAAGCCATCTCTGTTTTGCGTTTCAGGCTGGTCTGGTAAAGCAGGAAGTGGATGAGGAAAATCCTGCCCATGTTTCTCAGGTTTCACCCTGTAGCGTTTTGGGCTCGTACCGTAGTATGCACTGAAATGTCTTGTAAACGGATGGATAGACACATATCCTAGCCTTTCAGCAATGGAGGTTATGCTCAATTCGCTCTCAATGAGCAGCTGGGATGCTCGCTGCATACGCAGTTTATGGTGATAAGCTCTTGGTGTCATCCCGGTCTCACGGAGAAACAACTCATGGAAATAGGTGCGTTTGAGTCCGCAGAACAAGGCCCAGGCTTCCACCGATCCTCTCTGATCCGGATGCTTATTCAAATGTGATAGCAGACGGATAATCCGATAATCAGAGAGTTGATAGGAATGAAGCGCACTATACCAGTTCAATATCCAGGCATAGAGCAGGCTGTTTGCCGCTTCATTTGAATAGTAACGGGATTCGCTGAAGGTGTTCACAACCGTGGTGAACAGGTCAAGAAGCATAGGATAGGACTGCAATGAGAACACGCTAGGCAGTTGATCCAGTTCGCTGCACGGGAGAACTGACGAGAGAAGGCTCTCATGCAGCCGTTCAGGCGCATAAGCAAACGAGCGGTTTAAAGAACGCGGCTGAGTTGTATCCCACAGATCAAAATAAATATTGTAGGAAGATAAGGGATGATCCGAGGAAATATGAAAGGCATGTTTTTGACCTGGACGGAGAAACACCAGGGTCTGCTTATCTATCGGATAAATCAGCCCGTCGACTTCCATCTTTCCCGGCCCGTCTGTGAACAAATGAAAGGCGAATACGCTGCAGGAGCGAAGCCGTTCATTGGAACTGCCATCATATAAATAAGTCATCACATCGCCTACATAAGGAGTCAGCTCTTTTAATGATTTCAATGGTAATATCCCCTTTGATCCTATTACGAAGATTAGCGGATAATTTATCAAATTAATGAATGGTTGTGCAAATACAATAGATCATACCAATGATACTCTATAAATAATATTTGCAACAAGAACAAGGCTTGGAATAGCGGATGAAATATCAAATAAAACAGATTTTCGATAAAAAATGGATTCAGGAGAGTTAAAAGCGATGATGAATGAATGTAAGTTATGGTACGATCATCCGGCGGCCCATTGGTCGCAAGGATTACCGATAGGCAATGGAAGAATCGGAGCGGTTATTTGTGGCGGAATTGAGCGGGAAAGCTGGAGCATGACCGAGGTTACATACTGGTCAGGTCGCCCGGAGCGGGTTGTATCTGCTTTTAAAGGGAAGGCCGATTTAGAGAGAATACGGCAGCATTTCTTCTCCGGAAATTTTGCCGAAGGAGATCGGCTGGCGAAGGAGCTGCTGCAGCCGCAGAAACCTAACTTTGGAACGAATTTGCCGCTGTGTGAATTGAAATTTGCTTATAAGGCTACCGGAACGGTGACCGACTTTATCCGGGAACTGCTGCTTGATCAAGCCATTTCAAGAGTCTCTTATCAGCTCGATGGGGCAGTAGTGAATCGTGAAGTATTCGCGACGCAAGCTGGCGATATTGTTGCATCTCGAATATGGGCGGATCGTCCAGGCATGGTATCCTTCACACTTGGTATAGAAGGCAGTACAGAAGCTTTTGAGATAGAAACTGCCAGTCAGACCCTCCATTTTAAGAGTTGTGCGCTGGAGAAGGTGCATAGTGACGGAACCTGTGGGGTACGCAGTCAAGGTCTTGTGCATGTCCAGGCTTCCGGTGGCGCAGTGTTCAGTCATGCGGATAAGCTTGTTGTTTCCGATGCGGATGAAGCCTGGATTTATTTTGCTGTGGGTACGGATTATCAAGCGGGGGATCGCTGGCATGAGATTCCTGAGCAGCGGTTGGAAACCGCACTTGTCAAAGGATATGACCAGCTCCGGGAGGAGCATGTTGCAGATTATCGAGGCCAGTACGACAAAGTAAATATTCAATTGGGTTTATCGGAACAGGCGACTCTTCCCACGGATGAACGAATTCGTATGTTCAGAGAGGGGCAAGACCGAGATCCACAACTGTTTGCTTTATTTCTGCAATATGGACGTTATTTAACCATTTCGGGATCGCGTGCAAGTTCACCGCTGCCGATGCATTTGCAAGGCATTTGGAATGATGGTGAAGCTTGCCGTATGGGCTGGAGCTGTGATTACCATCTTGATATTAATACAGAGATGAATTATTTCCCGACGGAAGTAACGAATCTGGCCGAAAGCCATCTCCCTTTAATGCGGTATATCCAGAGCCTTGCACAGGCTGGGCGGACAACGGCAGAGGATTTTTACGGCTGCGAGGGCTGGGTGGCTCATGTATTCTCAAATGCTTGGGGGTTTACGGCTCCGGGTTGGGAGACATCCTGGGGGTTAAATGTAACGGGCGGGCTTTGGATTGCCCGGCAAATGATCGAGCATTATGAATTTAATCAGGACATTCAATTTCTGAGGCAAGCGGCTTATCCTGTACTCAAGGATGCGGCAGCTTTCTTTCTGGAATACATGACAGTACATCCTGATTACGGTTGGCTGGTGACAGGGCCGTCGAATTCGCCGGAGAATCATTTCTATGGGGTGGACCGAAGCCAGGGAGTTCAGCAATTATCCATGGGCCCCACATTAGATCAGGCACTGGTCAGGGATTTGTTTACCTTCTGTCTGCAAGCGGCCGGATTGCTACAGATAGATGATATGCTGCAGCAGCGTTGGAAGGAAGCTATAGCCAAGCTGCCGCCACTTCAGGTCGGCGGAAAGGGGCAGCTTCAGGAATGGCTTGAGGATTATGAAGAAGCCCAGCCTGAGCACCGCCATCTGTCACATCTGTATGCATTGTATCCAAGCAGCCAGATCACGCCGGAAGGAACGCCGGAATGGTCAAAAGCAGCCAGAGTCAGTTTAGAGAACCGAATGCTGCAGGATGAATTGGAGGATATTGAATTTACGGCAGCATTATTCGGTTTGAACTTCGCTCGTCTTCACGATGGAGAGAGGGCATACCATCATATCTCTCAATTAGTTGGAGAGTTATGCTTCGATAATCTGCTTACGTACTCCAAGCCAGGAATCGCTGGCGCAGAGTCCAATATTTTCGTCATTGACGGGAACTTTGGCGGTACGGCCGCTATTGCCGAGATGCTGCTGCAGAGTCATACGGGTGTTATTCACTTGCTTCCGGCTTTGCCACAGGCTTGGCAGACCGGCTCCGTACAGGGATTTCGCGCCATAGGAAATGTGGAGATCGATATGGCCTGGGAGAAGGGGCTGTTAACGGAAGCTGTGGTACGTACTTTTTCCACATCTCCCGTAGTTATCCGGTTCGGAGAATACCAAGTCAGACTTGACGCTGAGCCGGGTGGTTTGTACCGCCTGGATAGCCGTTTGAACCTGCAATAACTTAACGAATTAATAGTAGAGGACAACGTACAGTCGGGGAATTGGGCTGGGGTTGTTTTTTTTGAAGATATAGTAGAATCTTCTCAAATAATCCCTTGTTTTGGGGATGAAGTCTGGGAAATTTACTGTGATGCTAGAGAGCCGGAAGCTAAGATCATGGTTTATGGAGTATGGACGATGATGTGTGATGATTAGCAAACTAAGCTGGATACTTCGAAGTGGTTAAAAAAAGCTTCATGTAATTGCAAGGTATTTGCAATCACGCATTAATAAGTAAGGAGCCTTACGCTAACGCGCCTTTTAGCGGGATAGTCGCTTTTAAGGGATGGTGGTCGGCCGAAAGGCTAGCTCTACGTGTTCTACGTACTCTACGTACGAAGAGCTAAGTTGGGAGATCTAAGTTCGGAGATCTAACGGAAATGTATGCCGTTATAGGGCAGAAATCAATGGATAGCAGATTCTAACGGAACTGAGGTGCGTTATTTAGGCAAAAACCAAGGAAAACCTTGTTTTGGATCAAATAACGTCTCCTAGTTCCGTTAGAAATTCAAATAGCCTTATTTCATTGAAATAAGGACTGTGATTTCCGTTAGCATCATTTGGAGTTCAGCAAGTTATGCGCAGAATCTTGAGTGGAAGTTGAGGAGCAGAGGTTAGAGTAGAAGTGAAGTGCGGAAGCTGGGGGGAGAGGTTAGAGTAGAAGTGGAGTGTGGAGGCCGGGGCGCAACGGCTAGAGTAGAAGTGGAGTGTGGAAGCTGAGTGAAGTGCGAAAGCAGATGTGCAACGGTTAGAGTAGAAGTGAAGTGCGGCTGGGTGCAAAGGCAAAATGTTGAAACTGCGCATTAGCTAAGTTTAGAGATCTAACGGAAATGTAGTCCGTTATAGGGCTAAAATCAATAGGATGCAGATTCTAACGGAACTGAGGTGCGTTATTCAGGCAAGATCCAAGGGAAAACCCTTGGTTTGGACCAAATAACGTCCCCTAGTTCCGTTAGAAATTCAAATAACCTTATTTCATCGAAATAAGGGCTGTGATTTCCGTTAGCAGTATTTGGAGCTCAGCAAATTATGCGCAGAATCTTGGAAGGCGCAAAGGTTAGTGAAGTGCGGAAGCTGGGGCGCAAATGCAAAGTGTTGAAACTGCGCATTAGCTAAATTTGGAGATCTAACGGAAATGTAGTCTGTTATAGGGCTAAAATCAATAGGATGCAGATTCTAACGGAACTGAGGTGCGTTATTCAGGCAAGATCCAAGGAAAAACCCTTGTTTTGGATCAAATAACGTCCCCTAGTTCCGTTAGAAATTCAAATAACCTTATTTCATCGAAATAAGGGCTGTGATTTCCGTTAGCATCATTTGGAGTTCAGCAAGTTAATGTGCAGAATCTTGGAAGGCGCAAAGGTTAGTGAAGTGCGGAAGCTGGGGCGCAACGGCTAGAGTAAAAGTGGAGTGTGGAAGCAGATGTGCAACGATTAGAGTAGAAGTGAAGTGTGGAAGCAGAGGTGCAAAGGTTAGAGTAGAAGTGAAGTGCGGAAGCTGGGGCGTAAAGGTTAGAGTAGAAGTGGAGTGTGGAAGCTGAGGTGGAGAAGTTAGAGTATAAGTGAAGTGCGAAAGCAGATGTGCAACGGTTAGAGTAGAAGTGAAGTGCGGAAGTTGAGGAGCAGAGGTTAGAGTAAAAGTGAAGTGTGGAAGCAGAGGCACAACGGCAAAGAAGTTGGAAACAGAGCACTAAGAGCTAAGCCGGAGAGCTAACGGAAGTGTAGGCCGCTATAGAGCCGAAAATAATAGGTTGCAAATGCTAACGGCTGGGTCAGTCAAAAGTTCTTAGGTTCTGAGGTCTAAGAAGCCAGCGAATCCGCTGCCCTCCTTATGGGGAGAACCTAAGGTTACAGGTCATAGCCTAATTGGGCTGTCATTTTTCTGGGCTATGATTTTTCGAGATGAACTTTTGACTGACTAATATCTAACGTACCTGGCCGTCATAAATATAAAGTTGGTTGAAAGACTACGCCCTGCCGAATAACACACTATTCGCTTAATCCGTTCTAAATTTGATGCGACTAACTCTTAATGGCCCCCATCATGATCCCTTTAACAAAATATTTTTGAACGAACGGGTAGACGAGTATGATTGGCAGGGTAGCTACCATAGTTACAGCCATCCGGATGCTTTCGCTGGATACCGGCATTCGGGTATTGCTCTTAGCAAGCTGCTGTGCGTCTGACATCATACTTGCTGTCTGGAATTGATTCAGTATTTTAACCATAACCGCCTGCAATGTTTTAAGCTCCGGCTTATAGGTGTAGATATATGAATCATACCAGGAATTCCAATGGCCGATGGCCAGAAACAAGCCAATGGTAGCCAGCACAGGGACACAGAGAGGCATAATAATCCGGAAGAAGATATGAAGATCGTTCGCACCGTCTATTTTGGCAGACTCTTCAATTTCACCGGGAAGCTGCTCTATGAAAGTTCTTACCAGAATCATCAAAAATACGCCGATTAGGCCCGGAAAGATGAACACCCAGAACGAGTCGATCAGTCCAAGCGATTTGATAATCATATAGGTTGGAATCAACCCTCCGCCAAAGTACATGGTAAAGACAAAAAATAAAGAGAAGAACCTCCAGCCTAGCAACTGCCGTTTGCTTAGAACATAAGCCAGCATGGAAATGCAAAAGATGGATATCGCCGTCCCTATGACAGTACGCAGTGCGGTAACCTTAATGGCACTCCATATTTCAGGATTTCGGAAAATAGTACGATAGCTGTCAAATGTGATCTCTCGCGGCCAGAAGTAAAGCCCACCTCGCAGGGTGTCGGTTGCATCGTTCAATGAGATAACGAGTATATTCCAGAACGGGTAAAAGGTCACGATAAAAATACCTGTCAGAAATAAGTATAAGGATGCATCAAAGATATATTCGGTTATGTTTTTTTTGCTCTTCACTTGGGGACCTCCTCGCTGACTAGAATAATGATTGACCATTCAACTTTTTGGCGGTGAAATTCACAATGCAGACGATGATAAAGGCCACGACTGAACTGAACATTCCAACTGCTGAGGCATAGGAGAACATGCCATTCTGAATCCCGTACCTGAACGAATAGGTTGACAGGACATCGGAATAATCGCGGGGAAGCTCATTCCCCAACAGGAAATGCTGGTCAAATCCTGCATTTAAAATACCGCCCAAAGCCAAAATCAGGAGGATCACGATCGTCGGCTTTAAGTGAGGAAAGGTGATATAACGAATTTGCTGGAAGCGGTTGGCTCCATCCACCTTGGACGCCTCATACAGCTCGGGGTTAATGGATGAAATAGCTGCCAAGTACATAATGGAACTATAGCCCATATCCTTCCAGGTGTTGCCAATAGCTACAATCCACCAGAAATATTTGCCGTTTTGTAAGAACAGGATACTTTCATTGGTAATATGAAGAAATTTAAGAATCGCATTGATGGCTCCATCGGATGACAGCAGGGTGACGATAATATTCGCTGCAATAACCCAGGAGATGAAATAGGGTAAGTAAGAAGCGGTTTGAACGGTTTTCTTAAAGGCGACATTTTTGATTTCATTAATGGCTATTGCAATAATAATCGGCATCGGAAATGAGAAGCACAGGGTAATTAAAGTAGAGGCCAGCGTGTTGCGCATAACCTTGAGAAAGTCCCCGTTCGTGAAGAAATACCGGAACCATTCGAAGCCGACGAATTCACTATGGAACAGGGTCGTCCAGAAGCTCCCCAGATTAGGCTTGTAATTGACGAATGACATATAAAGGCCCGCCATAGGTGCATAGGCGAACAATATGGCCCAGATCAGCGCGGGAAGCATCATAAGGAACAAATATTTCTGTTCTTTGAAAATCGGCCAAAGCTTGGGCTTGCGCCTAGGAATCTCTATCCCAATTCCATCTCGTGTATTTATGTTTGATTGCATGTGTTACACCTCGCTGTTCATGTTATACCCAAATTATAAGTGGCCCAAAAAATGAATGTCGATATGACAATGTTCCGAATGATGCTTGAAAATAACTTTCATTCTGAAAGGGGATTCAGAAATTTCCCGATACCACGTTATAATGCAATTGAAGAATACTAGGTGAGGGGTGGGCATCATGTATAGCATTTTTCTAGTAGATGATGAAGAAATCGAATTAGAAATGATGCGTGATATCATAGGTTGGGAAGATATGGGGATCTATGTTGCGGGGACTGCCATCAATGGCAAGGATGCGATGGAGAAGATTGAAGTCATTCAACCTGATATTGTACTTACAGATGTTCAAATGCCTATCATGAACGGGATTGATCTGGCCAAACAAATTATCAAGCAGTTTGATTGGATGACGATCGTATTTTTGACGGGACATGATGAATTTAATTATGTGAAGTCTGCTTTGAATGTGGGAGCCGTAGGTTATTTGCTGAAACCGCTTGATCTTGAAGAGATCGCCGATGTTATGGATCGCGTGAAGGAAAAGTGCGAAGAAGTTCGATTTAAGAATAAGTCCATTCAGGTAACCAAATCGAATATTTTAAAAGAATTGATCTATGAGAAGCAGCCGCAGCGCAAGCAGAAGCTGGTTGATAGCTTTCAGCATCTGGACCGCAGGAAGGATGTGCTTGGATATACGGTAGTACTGGCTCAGTTTGATAATCATGCTTGGGAGCAGGAGAGCTCTGCGGAGGATGCTTTAAGTCAGCTGCGAGCATATACGGACGAGTTTTGCAGAGAGCATCAGGTTCATTGGAATGATACCTCTCTTCGCGAAGGCGAAATGTGTATATTGGTGGATACAAGCCAGCCGGAAATCAACAGGAGCTTCTGGACCGAACTCGCCTGGGGCCTCCGGCAAAGCTTGCCTTTTACGGTGACACTGGCCGTATGTGAGAAAAAGGATGCCCTCATGAATATCCAAAGCTTGTATAATCACGCCAAAAAAGTAATGGATGAGTTGTTCTACTGCGGATATGGCAAAGTGATCTTTGCATCGGATATCGAGGTGAATTTCGATAGCAATCAGATGCCTCCTTTTCCGGAGCATGAAGTGTTTGAAGCTGTGCAGGCACTGGAGGAGGAGAAGGCTGTTGCGAAGCTGCGGGAGTATTTCTCCAGGCTGAAGCTGCTGCGAATCCGCAAGGAGTATATTTTTGATTGGGTGCTTGAATTGATTGATAAGCTGCAGCATGAAATTCGCAGCAGACATTCGGAGTCGCAAGGCTCGGCAGGACAACGCGCGGAACTGTTCCATTCCATCTACGACTGCCTGACGATCTATGAGGTCGAGGAGGTCGTTGTGCAGATCATAAAGCATACGATCGACATGATGAAAGATCGATTTACCGATAAAAATTTAAAATTGGTTCATCAGGTAAGCAGTATTATTCAGCAAAAATACTATGAGCCGCTTACGATTTCCAGCTTATCGGGGCAAGTCTATCTTTCGCCGAATTATTTGCGTTCTATCTTCAAGGAGAAAACCGGTGTAACCATTCATGAGTATTTAACAGGAATTCGCTTGGAGAAGGCAAAGGAAATGCTGAATGATCCATCGTTAAAGGTTCAGGATATTGCTATGAAAGTTGGCTACGAGAGTACTTCTTATTTTATTTCTTTATTTCTGAAAAGCCAGGGAGTCACGCCAAATGAATATCGAAAAAAACTATAGCAATCTGTCATTTATACAGCTGCTGGGGCGATTATCGAATGGAATCAAAAATCTGAGATTACGCTCGAAGTTCATTTTGATTTTTCTAATCTCGATCGTTCCTTTTTTCGGATTGATTTATTACTCGTACACCACTACCAGGGACCAGATTACCGAGCAGACCTATGCCAGCCTGAGCGGGACCCTGAATCAGATTAACAATAATATCGAGAATCGCCTCGACTACTACCATCAGTTATCCAACATATTGTATATGGACTCTCAATTGCGCAACTTTTTGTCCAATAATTACGAGAAAGCCTTCTATTATCTAGATGCCTTTGAATATATCAATCGTACCTTTTCTTCCATGCTGGCTAGGAACACAAATGTGAAGGGCATTACGGTGTATACGAACAACAAAACGTTGTACTCGGATGGAGAGTATATCCGTTACATGGAGGAGCTTCCCGAAGAGGTTAAGAACCTGGCGCTTCAGGAAACCGGGGATACGATATATACCAGGACGGAGGCCAACACAATTACGCTGGCCCGTTCGCTCAGTTATTTCAGCCTGATGCATCCTTACGGAGTGCTGGTGATCCAGATTCATGATGTCGAGCTGTTCTCGCTTATTGAGAAGGAGAATATGAACAAAAGCGTCTATATCATTGATGAAAAAGGGGATGTTGTAACCTCGGTGGATCAGGATATGAAGTATAGCCGCCTCTATGATACTTTTCCGATCGAAGAAGAGCTGCAATCGAATTTTGGAAAGTTTGATAAGATGGTGAATGGCGAGGAACGTTTTTTTACATACAAGCAGCTAAGCAATGGCTGGAAGACGGTGATTACGGTCCCCTATCACGAGCTTCTAGAAAATACAAACCGGGCTACGACGCGGATTATTTGGATCTCAGCCATCGCTTTTATAGCTTCGATGCTCTTGATCTATTTAACGACGAAAGTTATTACGAAACGGATAGAGAGACTGCTGAGCCAAATTCGCAAGGTGGAACGCGGTGATTTTCAGGTATCGGTGAAGCCGATGGGACATGATGAAATCGGACAGCTCTCCTTTGCCTTCAATAAAATGGCCTCAAAAATCGAGAATTTAATCGAAGATGTCTATGTCAAGGAAATTTCCATGAAAGAGGCAGAGCTTAATACGCTTCAAGCGCAGATTAATCCCCATTTTTTGTACAATACTTTGGCCTCGATTTCTTCATTGGCGTTGAAGGAGGGGGGGACCCAGGTCTACAAAATGGTGAGCTATCTGGCGAAATATTATCGGGTGTCGTTGAATAAAGGCAAACGAATTATACTTATTCATCAAGAAATCGAGCTTGTGAAAAACTATATTTCGATTCAGGAGATACGTTTTCGGGGAATGCTGCATATGCATTATGACCTGGATGAACAACTCTTTAAATATAAGACAATCAAACTGATCCTTCAGCCATTTATCGAGAATTGCATTCATCATGCAATATGTGACGAGTCGGGGATTAATATCATTGTTAAGGTCTATTCCGATGGGAATGACATTGTATTTCAAATTATCGATGATGGTGCAGGGATGAGCTCAAGGCATGTGGAGGAAGCCTTCCAAAAAGCAAATAATCTTTCCGGTTATGGCATTAAAAATGTAAATGACCGTCTTCAGCTAACCTATGGAGAACGTTACGGGGTCAGCATATTTAGCCGTATCGGGATTGGGACGACCGTGACGCTGCGGATTCCCAAAAGTCATTGCTAACGAGACTATAAAAGATAAAGCCTATTTTCTTCACGAGTAAGAGAATAGGCCATTTTTATGGCAGAATATGAAAGACATTTTCCACTATGAATTATAACATTGCGTTATAGATTCTCATACTGGACCTTCTTACAATTAACTTGACAATAGATATTCGTCCAATCAACTCATGAGAGGGGTTAAGGTATGAAGAAGTTAAAGGTAGTTCTGGCTGCAACAATAGTGTTGGGCCTGCTGGCCGGCTGCGGTGCCAAACCGGCTTCAAATGGAACCTCAACAGGAAGTAACGCAAATGCAGTAGACGATACTTCACCGATTAAGCTAACGTGGTTTGATAAAAACACAGGGGATGCCTTCGACAATCCGGTTGCGAAAGCGATTATAGAGAAAACGGGAGTAACGGTGGAGATACAACAGCCCACAGGAAATCCTCTTGAAAAGCTAAACTTAATGCTGGCAAGCAATGATCTGCCGGATGTGCTGCTCATAGACCGCGGCAGTGACATCATGAATAAGTATATAGCTTCCGGAGCGGTTATTCCGCTGAATGATCTGATCGATCAATATGCTCCGAATATAACGAAGATGTACGGTGATACCTTGAAGAAGACCAGAAGCGAGGACGGGAAAAATTATTACCTTGCCAACTGGTACGGACTGGAGCAGTATCCGGTATTCGGTTTCCTTATGCGCATGGATATTCTGAAAGAGCTGGGAGTAGGGGACAAAGTGAACAACGGTGAGCCCTTCACTGCGCAGGAGTTCGAGGATTTGCTTGTGAAGTTTAAGGAGAATTATCCTACGATCGACGGCAAGCCTTCTATCCCGATGACCTTGAACGGCGAGGACATAGGCAGTGTACAGTGGACGTTCAAGGGAATGTTCGGCTTAAAGCCATTTTATGAAGTTGACGGCGAGTTGAAAAAAGATATACGCGATCCTCGCTATCTTGAGATGATGCAGTTCATCAATTCCTTATACAATAAAGGATTGATTGATAAAGAGTGGGCTACGCTCAAGACGAAGCAATACGAACAGAAAATTGCGGCCGGAAATGTATTTGCTACTGCAAACGCTTCCTGGAACGTAGGATCACCAAATACTTTGCTGAAGGCGGATGCGCCTGAAGGGGCAAATGCTGAAGAACGACAATTGTACCAGTATAAAGTGCTTGGCCCTGGAGTCTCCGCGGATCAGACCACATACGGACCCAAGAGTTCTCTGGGCTGGGATGGCGTCATGATCTCGAAGACCAATAAAGACCCGGTACGTACAATTAAAATGCTGGATTTCCTGGCCAGTGAAGAAGGCCAATATTTGCTAATGTGGGGAGTGGAAGGCGAGCATTGGGATATGAAGGACGGTAAACATGTGCCGCGTCAAGAGGTATTGGATGCATTCACGAAGGACTGGGATGAAGCCTCCAAGTCGACAGGCATTCGCAAGTGGACCTGGGTGATTAAGAACGGTCCGGGATCGGATGGCACGCCTTATGATCTGATTGGTCGCTATAAGTCCGATCCCACGACAGATTTAGCCATTAAGAACCTTGCCGATACATCGTATGATACCGCGCCTTATGATAACCTGGGTCCTGCCGGAGGGACACCTGAAGCGATTATGGATCAAAAGGTCAATGAGACGATTAATAAATACTACTTAAAAATGGCCCTGGCCCCGTCCGAAGATCAGGTTGTTGAATTATACAACACGATGATGAAGGAAGTTGAAGCCGCAGGTCTCAGCAAGCTGGAGAAAGTATATAACGAGAACTATCAGTCCCGTTTGGAATTGTGGAAATAAGCGGATGAAGCAGGTGAAGACATTGGCTATTAAATATCATGAACAACATCGCATCTTTGCGATTCAGACGCTGCAAAGCTCCTATGTATTTGCGTTGAACGATCGGGGAAGGCTCCAGCACCTTTACTGGGGCTCTCCCGTAGATCTTGCAGATTGTATCCCTTTGCTGGGAACCTGGTCGCATAGCTCTTTTGATGCAGAAGTTGAGAGAGAACGGGAAGAGTATAGCTTCTGGGGGAACCTGGTGTATACCGAGCCGTCGCTTAAGGCGACGATGCCGGACGGCGTACGCGATCTTGTAATGAAATACAGTGAGCATCGGATAACCTTGCAGGAAGGGCAAGAGAAACTGGTCATTATATTGCGGGATGAATACTACCCGCTCGAGACGCAGTTATCATACACAGTAATTCCGGAACTGGATCTGATCGAACGTTCAGCCCAAATTGTAAATACCGGCGCCGAGAAAATGGTGTTGGAAAACGTCCAGTCGGCAGCCTGGTCGATACCCTATCTGCAGGATTATCGGATGACACATGTTACCGGCAAATGGTCCGGTGAATTCCAATTACGGGATACGGTGCTGTCGGAGGGAAAAAAAGTGCTTGAATCCCGCAGGGGATTTACGGATAGCCACGCCAATCCCTGGTTCGCAATCGATAATGGTCAAGCAACAGAAGCAACCGGGGAGGTATGGTTCGGCGCACTAGCATGGAGCGGCAACTGGAGGATTACAGCGGAGAAGACGGCGTTCAATCTGGTAAAAGTGACCGGCGGGATCAATGATTTTGACAGTGAATGGGTTCTCGGTGCAGGGGAGTCTTTCGAGACGCCAGTTTTTGTAGGAGGCTACACGGCGGATGGATTCGGAGAGATGAGCCGGCACTTGCATCAATACCAATACGATTATGTCATTCCTAGCCAGGTGCCGCGCAGGGTGCTCTACAATTCATGGGAAGCGACCTATTTCGATGTGAATGTGCAGGATCAGATGGCGCTCGCAGAGCGAGCCGCCCGCATGGGCGTAGAGCTGTTCGTTGTTGATGATGGTTGGTTTGGCGGACGAAATCATGACCGTGCAGGTCTGGGAGACTGGTTCGTGAATCCGGAGAAGTTCCCGAACGGCTTGAGCGAGCTGATTCGCAAAGTACAGGATCTGGGGATGGAGTTCGGCATCTGGGTTGAACCGGAAGCGGTGAATCCGGACAGCGACTTGTATCGTGAACACCCGGATTGGGTCTATCATTTCCCGACACGAGGACGAACAGAACTGCGGAATCAATTGCTGCTTAATATCTCCAAACCCGAAGTAAAGCGCTACATCCTAGATTTTATGGCTCAGCTTCTCACTAACCATAATATTTCGTTTTTGAAATGGGATATGAATCGGACGATTACAGAACCGGGCATGAAGGATCATCCGCTGAATCAGCAGAAGGAAGTATGGATTCGGCACGTGCGCACGCTCTATGAGATTTGGGCAGAGCTTCGCGAGCGATTCCCGCAGGTGGCCTTTGAGACCTGCGCGGGCGGGGGCTCACGCATCGACTTAGGCATTCTTCGTTATGCGGACCAGGCCTGGCCAAGCGACAATACCGATGCTTTTGATCGCTTAAGTATTCAAGAGGGCTTCTCCTATGCTTATGCACCTAAGCTGATGACTTGTTGGGTAACTGAAGAGGTCAGCGGCATGAACAAGCGCATCACTTCTTTGAAGTATCGGTTCCACAGCGCGATGATGGGAACGCTTGGCATCGGTTCGAATCTGAACAGATGGAGCGACGGATTGATAGAGGAGTCCGCTGGCTACATTAAGCAATATAAGGAAATTCGTCCGTTGGTGCAATACGGCAAGCAGTATCGGCTCGATGAATGGAAGCGCCAAGGTGTTATGGCAGTACAATATATCGGCCAAGATGCAGCTGAGTCGGTCGTGTTCGCCTTCCTTCATTCACAGCATCTGGGCGAGCCGCTTCCGCGCCTGCGGCTGCAAGGCTTGAATCCGCTCAAGACATATGTCATCGAGGGGCAGGATGGAGAATGGAGCGGCCGTGCGCTTATGAATATCGGGATAGACCTCCCATTGCGCGGAGATTTTGATAGTCTCTTATACCGGATTCGGGAACAATAAAATAACCCAAAGGGGAAGTTACCCCTTTCGCGTATTTCGATAAGCGGAAGGGGACTTCCCCATTATTTTTTTGAAGAGGCGGGAGAAATAGTAAGGGTCCTGAAATCCGAGCTGGATGCTGATCTCCTTCATGCTCTGCTCTGTCAGATCAAGATACTGGCAGGCCCGCTGAATCTTGAGCCGCAAATAGTAATCAATGGGCGAGTAGCCTGTCGTTTTTTTAAATACATGTGTATAGTGCGGGACGGACAACTTGGCTTGATCCGCTAATTCCTGCAAGGTAACATTCTTATCCAGATGCTCGGTCATGTACTGGAGCGATTCCTCCACATCGTGTTTTTTCTGCCGGTTCAAGGCCAGATGCGGATGTTGCAGATTGAAACGAATAAAAGCGGCAAGATGGCCTGCCAGTTGCGAGACATATATGATGCGGTCCAGTGAATATCCCTTCTGCAGCAGATTGTAACTATCCTGAAAAAGCTTAATGATTTGAGAGGAATGCTCCACTGATACGGGGGTCGGCGATGTATGCTCATCGATGCCTTCGAAATAATCCCCAACCTGCTCCCCCTTCATATGAAACCAATAAATAGTCCATGGGTGATCTTCAGAGGAGGCGTACTCATGAGGCGTATGGGCCGGGATGACGATCAGCGCCCCTTTTTGCATCGTTTGCTGTTTCTGTCCGGCCAGGCGAATCCATCCTTCCCCCTCGATACAATACAAGATGATATAAGACTCGCTTCCTGTCGGCCGCTCTCGATAGTGGTGCTGCGCATGCGGAAAGTACCCGATATCGGTGATATACAAAGGCCGAATCAGAGGGTGAGCCGCGTAGGCCTCAAGGATATGGTCCGGAAGAACAATGAGCAGTTGCGACATAAAACCGTCTTGTTTTTTGATTTTATCCATATGTTCAATATGCCGTTTCCGCAGGAGGTTGTCAAATAAAAGTAGGTAGGTAATTCATAAGATAGTCCATCAAATTCATTGGATCGTGAATGGTGTTTGCGGGTATTCCACCGTAAGATGAGGGTAACAACAGCTACCCTAATGGAGAAAGGATGAATCCTGTTGATGGAGCAGGCGGAAGTAAAAGTGTGGGAGGAAACATTAGATATTCCAACCTATGAAGTAGGAGAGCCGGACAAGAACCCGATGTTTCTGGAGAAGAGGGTCTATCAAGGCAGCTCCGGACGAGTCTATCCGCATCCGGTGATCGATAAAATCTATGATGAGAAGGTCATGAAGCCGTATCAGGTTATATTTCTGGAGAATGAATATTTGCAGATTCAAATCATGCCGCAAATCGGGGGACGGATATACCGTGCGGTCGATAAGACGAACAACTATGACTTTGTATACTATAACCAAGTGATTAAACCCGCGTTGGTTGGCCTCATAGGGCCTTGGATTTCCGGCGGAATCGAGTTTAATTGGCCGCAGCATCACCGCCCGAACACATTTGGTCCTGTCGAGTATCATATCGCCGCGAATGCGGACGGGAGCAAGACGGTGTGGGTAGGAGAAATCGACCGGATGTACGGCACAAAAGTGACGACGGGGTTCACTCTATATCCGGGCAAAGCTTATCTGGAGATCCACGCCCAGATGTATAACCGCACTTCTGAACCGCAGACCTTTCTGTGGTGGGCGAACCCGGCCGTCGCCGTGCACGATCAGACGCAATCTGTATTTCCTCCGGATGTGCATGCTGTATTTGACCATGGAAAAAGGGATGTATCCAAATTCCCGATCGCAACCGGGACCTACTATAAGATGGATTACTCGGAGGGCGTTGATATTTCGAGGTACCGCAATATTCCTGTGCCGACTTCCTATATGGCCTATCATTCGGATTTCAACTTTGTAGGCGGTTATGACCATGCCAAGCAGGCGGGCATCCTCCATATTGCCAATAAGCATATCTCGCCCGGGAAGAAGCAGTGGACCTGGGGGGACGGAGAGTTCGGACGAGCATGGGATCGCAATCTGACAGACGAAGATGGTCCGTACATTGAATTGATGACAGGGGTTTACACCGATAATCAGCCGGATTTCACCTGGCTGCAGCCTTACGAGGAGAAGAGCTTCAAGCAGTATTTTATGCCATATAAGCAGGTCGGCATGGTGAAGAACGCTTCTGTTGATGCTGCCGTAAACCTCGAAGTGAGCGGAAGACAAGCGACGATTCATGTCTATGCGACATCTGTCTTTGAGAATGCCCGGGTCATTCTAAAGGGTGCCCGTGACACCTATCTTGATAAGCGGCTCACCCTGTCCCCGACAGATACGTATACGGCAACCCTTCAGCTCGCCAGTACGGATCAGGCAGCAGACCTGACAGTTACGGTACTGACTGCGGATGGCAGAGAGTTAATCTCGTATCAGCCTCAGTCGAAGAAGCTGGAGCGGATACCGGATCCTGCGAAGGCCATTAGCGCGCCGGAAGAATTAAAGAATACCGAAGCGCTTTATTTGGCAGGGCTCCATCTTGAACAATACCGTCATGCCACTTCTGAGCCTGATCCCTATTATTTAGAAGGATTGAAGCGCGACCCTCGGGATATCCGTCTGAACAATGCATATGGCCAGCTCTTATTGCGCAGAGGAATGCTGGAACAGAGCGAAGTGTATTTCAGAAGAGCGATTGAATCATTGACGCGTCATAATGCTCGTCCTTATGATGGCGAACCATTTTATAATTTGGGGAAAAGCTTGAAATGGCAAGGCAGATTGGACGAGGCTTATGCGATGTTCTACAAATCGGTCTGGTCTGCGGCCTGGCAGTCTAACGGATATTATTCGCTGGCTCAAATTGCGTGTGAGAAGCAGGAATATGAAGAAGCGCTTGGACTGATCGAGCGATCGTTGGATATGCAGCAGCGGAACTATAAAGCCCGCAATCTGAGAACAGCCATCCTGCGCAAGCTGGGCCGTGTGCCGGAAGCTATGCAGCTAGCCGGGGATACAATAAAGCTGGATCCGGTAGAATTCGGTTCCCGCAATGAGGTGATCCTCCTCTATGAGCTTTCGGGTGAACACGAAGAAGCAGCCCAGGCGAAGCAGCGATTGACGCGACTGATGCGCGACGATGTCCATAACTATCTGGCGCTCGCTCAGGATTATGCCGAGGCGGGAATGTATGCCGAAGCCTTGGAGGTATTAAGCCGTATTGAAGCGATCACAGCCGGGCGAGTGTACCCGATGGTTCATTATTATCAGGGTTATTATAGCAACAAAGGCAATGATACAGCTGCGCGTGATTCCTACTATCGCTTAGGCGCGCTTGCAAATCCGGCCTACTGCTTCCCGAATTCCCTGCAGGATGAGCTTGTCTTGCGGCAGGTATGTGCGACCCATCCTCTTGATTCGAGAGCACCTTATTATTTGGGGAATCTGCTGTATGACAAGAAACGCCATGGCGAAGCGATCGCTTGCTGGGAGACAGCGGTGAAGCTGGATGAATCGTTCGCGACTGCGCATCGCAATCTGGCTTTGGCTTACTACAATAAGAAGCATGATCCGGAAGCGGCGCTGCAAGAGCTTGAGAAGGCATTTGCCTTAAATCCTTCGGATGCCCGCGTCTTCTATGAGCTTGATCAGTTGTACAAGAAGCTTGCGTATTCATCTGAACAACGCTTGGCGAATTTGGAGCAGCACCAGGAACTTGTCCTGCTCCGCGATGACCTGTACCTGGAATATATTACGCTGCATAACTCTTTGCACCGCCATGAGGAAGCCATCTCACTTATCTTGAACCGGCATTTTCATCCGTGGGAAGGCGGCGAAGGCAAAGTGCCGGCGCAGTATGTGCTGGCGCATGTTGAATGCGCGAAGAAGCGGCTTCAGGAGGGCCAGGCCGAGGAAGCTATCGAGCATCTTCTGGCAGCAAAGCGGTATCCGCAGAACATTGGCGAAGGTAAGCTGGATGGGGCGCAGGAGAACAATATCCATTATTACTTAGGCCTTGCTTATCGTATGTTGGGGCTGCAAGAGCTGGCGGCGGAATACTTGACCGAGGCTTCGCAGGGTCTCGCCGAGCCGACTAGCGCAATGTACTATAATGACCAGCCGCCGCACATGATATTCTATCAGGGCGCTGCTCTGCGCGAGTTAGGGAATGAGAAGGCGGCGCGAGGCCGGTTCAATAAACTTGTAGACTATGGTGAGCAGCATATTTTTATCGATCAAAAAATTGATTATTTTGCTGTATCTCTACCGGACTTTCTCGTCTTCGATGAGGATTTGAATAAGAGGAACCGCATCCATTGCTTCTATATGATGGGGCTTGGCCATCTGGGTCTGGGTCAACAGGGCGAAGCTGTGCGGAATTTCCGGCAGGCGCTTGAGCTGGATCCTCATCATCAAGGCGTGGCCATTCATTTGCAGCTGGCTTTGGGAAGCTGTAATCCATAGATACCTTACAAGAACGCAGCCGTGAATGATACCGCGGCGCGTTCTTTGTTTTTTGCAGAAAGTTTAAGGGAAAAGGGGAGGATCGCATGTTCGATTGGAAGCGGCAGCGGATAGAGGGATATGAGCGATGGACAGGGTTGAATTCCATGATGCAGATTACAATTGCCCCTGAGCTGGGAAGCAAAGTCATTTCGCTGAAGAATGTTAGGACCGGAAGGGAGTGGCTGGCCCAGCCTGATCAAGGTTATGGAAATGGCGGTTACGCCAGCTCCTTCGCAGCTAGTGACGGCAGCGGCTGGGACGAGATATTCCCTACCGTGAATGGCTGTAATTATCCGACGTTCCCTTGGCAGGGGGTAGAGCTGCCGGATCATGGTGAAGTGTGGTCGCTGCCTTGGCAGACTAGCGCACAGGATGGGAAGCTGAGGTGCGAGGTCCATGGAATAAGATTCCCTTATCATCTAAGCAAAACCTATTCTTTTACGGAAGAGGAACGCCTGCGGATCGATTATCGGGTTAGGAATCTCAGCCCATTTCCGTTCTCGTTCCTATGGGCGGCGCATCCGTTGTTTCGTGTCAAGGAAGGGATGGAGATGATTGTACCAAGTGAGTTAAATAAGATCGTGGTTTCCTATTCCCAAAATCGGCGTTTGGGGGAGATGGGGGATGCTCACTTTTGGCCCAATCCTTGTATGGATGCGGGGGAGATCAGATTGGATCGGATTGAATCAGAAGCGGCGAGAACAGCCGAGAAGTTTTATTTTCAGGGGGAGCTGCCGGAAGGGAGAGCAGCGCTGTACGACCCGGGAACAAAAGAGCGGCTGACGCTCCTGTTTCCAAAAGAGAAGGTTCCATATTTGTCGATCTGGGCGAACTATGGCGGCTACCGCAATCAGTATCATGTGGCGCTTGAGCCGGCAACCGGGTTCCTGGATGATCTGTCTTATGCAATGGAACACGGACAGGCTGCGATTATTAAAGAGCATGGCACTTACCACTGGTTTTTGGAAATCGAGATGTCTCTTGCAGACCAAGCGTAGAAATCGAGCGGATAAGATTAGTCATTTCCCGTTATAGATCGGAACATTGTTGTATAGAAGGCGCTTAATTATGTCTTTTATAATGATAGCAAGTTGCGACTTAGCATCAAGGAGAGGGAGTATTTGCATTCTGTTTGTAAAGACAAGGAGGCATAACACTGGAATGGACCATGGAAATAACGTGAACGTTAGTGTGGAGTCGGAGTCGCTGGTTCGCATGGATAATGGATGGGTACGCGTCGAGATCCATTTGGACAACGGGGAGTATTCGGCTGTCGGGCAAGGCTTATTTTTATTGCAGGGTGTGCGCAGTGCGTTTCGTTGGAAGGGCCGGGAGTATCATACAGGTCTGTATGAGCGCCATAAATGGAGGGAGGAAGACGCGCTTGAGAACGGCTTTGGCAGCGGAAAGCATATTGTGGTGCAGCATGAAGATCCACGTCTTCCCCGGATAGAACAGCATTTTTATTTATATGAGGATGCATCCTTTTTTCTCACAAAGGTGGTTGTTCAGCATGAAGAAGAGATTCGAACCAATCGGATCTCGGTCATAAATACCAATGAAGATCTGTTTGACCGCAATGCTGATCTTGGGGATGAGCTGTATGCGCTTCGGGTGCCCTATGATAATGACAAGTGGGTCCGCTATTTGGCGCAGCCTTTTCCGCTTGAGAGGGAAAGTTATGAGGTTGCTGCCTTGTTTCTGCCGGACAGCCGCCAGGGTCTGATTCTGGGGTCCATCACTCATGATCAGTGGAAGACAGGGGTCCGGATAAAGGGAGAGCAAGCAGGCAAGCTGGATGAGCTTGATCTGTATGGCGGGGCCACGGGGATGATGACCCGAGATTCACAACCGCATGGTTACTTGAAGGGGACGCGGGTCGAATCACCGCTAGTATTTGCAGGATTTTTCGCGGATTATCGGGACGGACTTGAAAAATACGGCTGGGCTAACACATGTGCAGCGCCTCCTTTGCCCTGGAAGCTGGGTGCTCCGTTCGGCTGGAATAGCTGGTCGGCTGCGATGAGCAATCTGGATTATGAGTTGTATACCTCCACGAGCGATTTCCTGCATCAAGAAGTACAGCCGTTAGGGTTCCAGAATGAAAATACGCTTTATATCAATTTTGATGCCTTTTGGGATCGATTAACGAAATCGGAAATGGAGGATGCGCTGAACAGAGTCCGCAGGAACGGACACAAGCCAGGGACCTACTGGACGCCCTTTGCTTTTTGGGGAAGTCCTGATCAGATGGTCAGCCCGGTCGAAGGAACAGATGGCCAATATACGTACAGTGATATTTTGCTGCGTGATGCGGACGGAGAGATTCTCCCGGATATTGCCGGCGGTCTGGCTATTGATCCAACACATCCCGGAGCGCTTCAGCGTATCGATTGGTTCACCAATAAGATGCTCTCGGAAGGGTTCGAATATATCAAGCTCGATTTCATGGCGCATGGTGCTTTGGAAGGCAGACATGATAACCCGGACATCACGACAGGAATTGCCGCCTACAATTATGGCTTGTCCTATTTAGCAAGCAAGTTGTCGCCGGAAGCGACCGGCAAATCGATATTTATCAACCTGTCTATCGCGCCGTTATTCCCCTATGCCTATGCGCATAGCCGACGGATTTCATGCGACGTATTCGGGACGATTGCGGATACGGAATATTTGCTGAATTCTTTGACGCATGGATGGTGGATGAACAATACGTTGTACCGGTTTAATGATCCCGACCATTCTGTGATCTATAGGAGCTGCAATCAGGAGGCGACGACTCGTCATGAGGGGCGTAGCCGGCTGACAGCCTCGGTTATTGCCGGAACGGTATTGCTGCTAGGCGATGATTTCCGCCATGAGGAGGCTGCCTGGCGCGCCAAGGCCTGGCTCAAAAATCGGGAGATCCTGGAGGTTGCCCGATTAGGTAAAACATTCAGGCCGTTGGAAGGAAATTGGCAAGACAGGGCGTCAGATACTTTTATGCTGTTAAATCATGATCAATCGGTCTATATTGCCGTATTTAATTTTGAAGGACAACAGTCCGTCCGCAAATCCGTTCCTTTGCATCGTGCTGGACTTGCTCCGGGGGGAATATATGATGCCTTTGATTTATGGGAGGGAACGGCGAGTGAGGTTCAGGAAGAACTGGCTGTAAGCTTGGAGCCTGCGGAATCTAAACTATTCAAGTTGACCCTGAAGAACAAGTAAAAGGAGGAAGCACTATGCATATCCAGCGATTTGGCTTCATTTCAAAAGTCATGATCCTATGTTTATGTTTGGTTCTTATGTGGCCTATTTCAGTTCATCAGGCGATAGCAGATGGAAATACCGGGGTGGCATCCGGCTCACGTGCCTACGAGGCAGAAGCTGCGGTAAATAGCTTATCGGGCAAGGCTGAAATAACCGATTGTCCGGTGTGTTCAGGCGGACGCAAGGTAGGTAATTTATACGGCGGTTCTTCGCTTCAATTTAATAATATAACCGCAGAAGTTGAAGGGGTGTATAACCTGAGAATCTCTTATATCTCCGGAGATTCCAGGCCAGCTGCTATATCGGTGAACGGGGCGGAGCCGGAACGGGTTGATTTCCCCAAGACAGCCGATTGGAACACCGTAGGAACCTATGATTTTCAGGTTTACCTATCCCAAGGAAACAATACGATTCTGTTCGATGATCAAGGGGGATATTCTCCGGATATAGATAAAATCGTATTAAGCTACGTATCCGATGATGGAGCCGGATCCGGAAATGACGGAGATATCGGAGAGCTTGGAGAGCAGGTCAGGGTTTCAAAATACGGGAATATTACCCTGACAGAATATAAGCAAGGCTTCAAGGCTTCAAACCCGTCCTATGATTTGCTCTACAATACAAGGACTGGCTTATCCCAATATAATTGGCACGGAAGGTCCGTCGCCAAGGGGTTGTATAGCGAAGTGAAGCTCGATCGGATTGTGGCCAGCATTGATTATGAGCAACATATTTTTGAAAAGGCAGACATTAAGTCCTTTCAGGATGCAACCGGTTCCGGTATTAAATTAACCGTCAGCAATGAGCAGCAGGACTTGCCTAAGCTTCAGCAAATCTATTATATCTACAATGAAGGTAATTATTTGCTTACAGAGATAAATGTATCCCGTTCCAAGGCGTTAGGGATCGCGGAGATTGCGCCGGTAGTTCTCCATTCCAAAGGCGGCATCGACCTTGGCAGTGATAACGACAACCGGGTGCTGGTCGTTCCGTTCGATAACGATAACTGGTCCAGATATCAGGCGAAGACGATCAATACGTTTTTGAATACGGACAATTACACGAGCTCGGAGCTTACAGCGATATATGACAACACAAGCCGCATCGGTCTGGTATTAGGTTCGGTGACGCATGATATCTGGAAGACAGGCATTGCCTGGAGCGGGACTAATGACAAGTTGAACAAGCTGCGTGTGTATGGAGGATTCACATCCTCCGCCTCAACGCATGACAGTCTTCCACACGGTGTGGTCACAGGGCAGCAGATCAGCTCGCCGAAGGTTCTTATCGGGTATTACAGCGATTATCGCGACGGATTGGAGGAATACGGCCGGATCAATGCGGCCATTGCTCCCCCGCTGGCCTTCGGGCAAAAGGTGCCGACAGGGGTCCCGGTGGGATGGAATAGCTGGGGTGCATATGACAGTGGGCTAAGCTATGAGAAAGCAGTAGCCGTCTCAAATTATTTTAAGGCGAATCTGCAAAACGCCTCCTTCGAAAATGAGGGCAACCTTTATATTAATCTGGATTCCTATTGGGATAACATGACGGATCAACAGTTGTCAGACCTCGTGAAGCTTATTCATAATAACGGGCAGAGAGCAGGAATTTATTACTCGCCATTCGTCTATTGGGGAGACAATATGAATCAGGAGGTTGAAGGCACTAACGGCAAGTACACCTATGGGGATATCGTTCTACGAGATCCGGCAGGCAATATTTTGCCAAAGCTGGACGGAGCTTATGCTGTAGACCCTACACACCCGGGAACCAAGCAGCGCATTGATTACTATATGAATCGCTTTAAGCAGCAGGGCTTTGAATATATGAAGATTGATTTTCTAAGCCATGGAGCGCTTGAAGCCAAGCATTATGACCCGCAGATTGAGACAGGCATTCAAGCGTATAATCAGGGGATGGCTTATGTAAATAAAGCGTTGGACGGTACCATGTTCATCAGCGCTTCGATAGCCCCTTTGTTCCCAAGCCAGTATGCGCACAGCCGCCGCATTTCCTGCGATGTTGACGGCAGTCTTGGCAGCACGGAATACCAGCTGAACAATTTAACTTATGGATGGTGGCAGAACGGGACCATTTATCATTACACAGATCCCGATTATATGCACCTTACCAAAGGGGGCTCGCTTGAGGGAGCGCAGTCCCGCGTCAATGCCGCTGTTATTTCGGGAACGGTCTATCTCAATTCCGATGACGTATTGGATGGGACGGCACAGCAGTATATGAAGCGTCTCCTAACCAATCCTCGCGTAAATGAGCTTGCTGTCAAAGGGAAGGCCTTCAAGGCTGTGGAAGGAAATACGGGAACCCAGGCTGCTGATATGTTCGTCTTGGCCGAGGGTCAGGACACTTATTATCTTGCTGTATTTAACTATACTCAAGATTCGGTCGGGCGCCAGATTGATCTGGCGAGGGCCGGCGTAACAGGGAACAGCAATGACGCCTATATGCTGACGGATATTTGGACAGGGGAGAACGGGAAGGTGAATGGAGTGTTCGACATATCTTTAAAACCGGCTGAATCTAAACTGTATAAGCTTCAAAGAAAATAACAGGTACTGGCTTCTGTTCTGGTATTACACATTGGATGGAAATTCAGCCTAAAGAGACGATTCCCACATATCGGGAATCGTCTTTTTTTAGAATGAGCGTGGCGGATGGGCAGGTTTCTTTACTCCGGTCGTGCAATAGCGAAGATCTCGCCCAACTTCGAATAGTTGTTGCCGGCGAGACGACTGACTGGCTTCAGCTTTTCGGCATCAATCCGGCCGTTCTCGTACAGATCGTCTTCGATATGGAAGCAGATGACCCTGCCGATAATAAGGTCGCAGGTAGGGGATGAAGGAGTTCCACCCAGTTCAATTGCTCTCTCCAGTACGCATTCCATGCGGATTTTGGCCTCGGCAATGCCGGGGACTTTGAGCTTTACGCTAGGAACAGTGGTAAGCCTGGCTAAGTCTACTTCACTCTGATTAGCAGGCAGATTGGCGGCCGTCTGATTGATCGCTTCAATATAATCCTCATCGGAGATATGAACGACAAACTCTCCCGTCTCTATGATATTTCTTGAAGTATCCTTATAGTCGCCTTGCTTCCGTTGAATCGATACAGAGATCATTGGCGGATCAGCGGTGACGACATTGAAGTAGCTGAACGGAGCGGCATTTACTACACCGGCATGGGATTGTGTTGTAATAAAGGCTGTAGGACGCGGGATGATGCTGCCGATCAGCAGCTTATAATTGTCTCTTTCCGCCTGATTTTCCGGGTAAATCGTTAGCATAGGTCACCTCTGTTTGTGTAGTATTTTAGTGTGCCCTGGGGTTCGGATTCAATGAGAAGGCGGGGTCCAGGGGAAGGCCGCTAATTCAGACTGTCGAGCTAGCTCTTGCAACTGCATCAATATTAGCCTGTTAGCTAATCAGCCAATCGGCTATCCGTTTGAAGCTCTAACGAAACTGCAGATCGCTATTTCTCTATAAACAGCGGTGAAAACAACCTAACGAATCTCCATATCGCTATTCAGGGGAAATCCCCGCTTCAGACCGCATATTTGCTTCAATAGCGATCCCCAGTTTCGTTACAATTTACAGCAGTCCTTTTTGGCCTCAATAGCAATCCCCAGTTTCGTTAGAGAAGTCAACGCTTGTGGAAATTCTGGAATACGGCACTCTACGGTTAATAAATCAACGAGTAAATTAAGTAACTTTATAAAAGTAAGTATAACACGACATTTTACAAAGATAAAGTTATGCGCGGAATGAGCTGTTAATAGGAGGGAAGAGAGTTCTTTCAGCACCATTTACGAGTCATCGCTTGCGGATCAGAGGAGCGAGGTGCAAAGTGTATAATACCGCCGAAATAGAGCCAATTGTGGTTGGAATGCAGGCGAAGGGGCCGCTTAGTAAAGAGGAGGCGGAACGGGCCAACAATCATCTCCTCGGGCTTCAGTCCGACGAAGCTGCCGACGAATAGATGGTCGGATTCATAGATGAGAATAGACGAGAGCAGTGGCGAGAATATAGTACTAACTGTATAAGATGGCCTTGCTTGGGAACGGCACAACGGCGGGCAACAAACCTAGCAAGGTTAGAATGAACGGCAATGGCAGCGGTCGAAGCATTTTTTCATATTACCCCTCACTTGCAGGAATGGGATAGATTACATGTCTATGAAGTGCAATCGCTATAATAGGGAAGGATGGACTTACAGATGATACGATATTTTCAGCAAACATGGTATATTAGCAACAGCATTATTTTTTCAAATAAAGGAGAGATTCCTGTGTATAGCAAGCTGAGTGCCTATTGTACCTCCAAAAAAGGAGCGGTTCAGGATTATCCGTTTGGTCCGGAGCCACTCGTCATGAAGGTGGGGGGAAAAATGTTTGCCCTACTGAGCGAGCAAGGACAGCAAGACACGGTGAACATCTCATTGAAATGCGATCCGATCATTGCCGAGAACCTGCGGGAGCAGCATCAATGCGTAATAGCAGGGTACCATTTGAACAAAAAGCATTGGAATACAGTCATTGTGGACGGCAGTCTTCCGCTTGCGGATCTGAAAGCGATGATCGATCATTCTTATGATCTTGTATTCCGCAGTCTGACAAAGAACGAGCGCGAATCTATCACGAAGAACCTGAGAGTCAAATAGAAGGCAGTACGGACATATTCGTCATTACACATTGCTAAAAGACAGGAGTTGATTGCATGATAAACTTGCTAGTACGTATCTATGGATATGGCTCTGAGCAGAGGGTTCCAACTGATCTTTGCTTAGGGCCGATCTCATACTGAGCTGGAGCTCTCTGCTCCTCTATATATCGCAATAAGTTATATAGATGGGAGTAGAAAGATGAAATATCAGAATGCACAATCGATATTGCCAGAGGAACTGCTGAGCAGTATCCAACAATATATCCAGGGCGACTATTTATATATTCCGATCCGGCAAGAGCAGAAGCGGCAATGGGGAGAGTGTTCCGGCTACAGGCGGATGCTTGAAGAGCGGAACGCCGAGATCCTGCAAAGCTTCTGTTCAGGTATATCCGTGAAGGAACTTGCGCATCATTATTATTTAAGTGAGCACAGCATACGAAGAATTATTCGCGAGCAGCGAAGCGGACGACTTTGATGCTGGGTTATGCTTGCCCTTTTCCCTAGCTATGTTATCGGCTAAGCTTAGTCTTGAACAACATAGATACAAGGAGGCAGCTATGAATAATTACCATTTGCTCCATATCGAATTTGAGTATGGGGGGCATAAGCAGGTGATTACCCCGGTTCTTCTGCAGGATGAGCAGGATACCATTCTCATTGACTGTGGCTACCCTGATTTTATGCATCTGCTGGAAGCAGCGGCTGACAAGCAGGGGATCGCCTTCGAGTCGATTACCAAGCTGATCGTGACCCATCACGACATCGATCATATCGGTTCCCTTGCGGAGATCAAACGCTCTTATCCGCATATCAGGATCATTGCGCATGAATGGGATGCACCCTATGTTGAGGGAACAAGACGTTCGCTACGGCTTGAGCAAGCGCAATCCACGCTCGATGTTATACCGGATGAAGCCAAACCGCAGGCAGAGGAGTTTATTCGATCACTGCAGTCGCTCGAACCGGCGCTTGTCGATCAGACGGTGCACAGCAATGAGCTTTTGCCTTGGTGCGGGGGAATTGAAATTGTTCATACACCCGGTCATATGCCAGGTCATATCTCGTTATATCTCCCTTCCAGCAAAACATTAATTGCAGCAGATGCCGTAGTTATTGAGCAGGGTCAGCTGAATATTGCGAATCCACAATTTACCCTTGATTTGGAAGAGGCGGTACGCTCTGTCCAGCGTTTGCTGGATTATGATATAGAGCGAATCATTTGCTATCACGGGGGTCTCTATAATGGAGATGCAAAAGAAGCCCTGCAGGAGCTCGTCCAGAAATATAAATCATAGAGGGACAGTAAGGTGCTTATATGAAGCCTTCTTTTCGCAAGACGAAATGAAGGCTTTTTGCTATTCGTATTGCTGGCGACGTGCGCGGGCCTGAGGAGAGATTGAGTTTGTAAATTAATAATGATATGATGAATATCATAATGATAGTATATATATCATTAACTATATTGACAATTTACTTACCAATCACAAAGGGGATGTAAGTATGGCAAGTATGTCAGGGAAAGTAGTAATCATCACAGGTGCGGGAAGCGGTATGGGTCGTGAAGAGGCTATTTTGTTCGCTAAAAAGGGAGCCAGTGTGGTAGCTACAGACATTAATGAAGCCGCAGTGCAAGCTGTAGTCCAAGAGATTGAAGCGGCGGGAGGACAAGCGGTTGCTTATGCACACAATGTAGCTTCTGAGGAAGAATGGGTAAAGGTTGTGGACGGAACCATACAGAAGCACGGTAAAATCGATGCCCTCGTAAACAACGCAGGTGTGTCTTTGCCTGCCGGATTGCTGGAGACCACGGTCTCTCAATGGGATAGAGTGATGGACATTAATGTAAAGAGTGTCTTCCTGGGAATGAAATATGTGATTCCACATATGCAAAAGATGCAAGGAGGATCCATTATCAATATATCCTCGATTGCCGGATTGACAGGCAGCAGCGGTGCCGGTGCATATACGGCATCGAAGGGAGCGGTTCGGATGTTGAGCAAAGCCGCGGCCGTTGATTTCGGCAAGGATCATATCCGCGTAAACTCCGTTCACCCCGGTTTTATCGAGACTCCAATGAGCTCGGATCTGATTAAGAATGAGCAAATGCTGCAATGGTTCCTGATGCAGACGGCGCTGCCACGCGTGGGCGAAGCCTCAGAAGTGGCCAAGGCTGTTTTGTTCCTTGCTTCGGATGCATCCTCTTATATTACGGGGATTGAGTTGCCTGTAGACGGCGGTGTAACTGCCAAGTAAGCGGCGGGACTTGAATATAACGATCATCGGTGGCTTGATTTCGGTGTTATACCGAAATTAGGTCGCCGATTTTTATTATGGCTTAAGCCAGTTGAGCTCGCGAAGCGTGCGAAACAGAAAACCACCTGCTATGCGGGTGGTGTGGTCCATGCTTATAGCAAAAAACCA
>NZ_QJOT01000025.1:0-55551 GCF_013393165.1 Paenibacillus sp. 79R4
AGGTGGTTTTTTGCTATAAGCATGGACTACACCACCCGCATAGCAGGTGGTTTTCTGTTTCGCACGCTTCGCGAGCTCAACTGGCTTAAGCCATAATAACAGAAGAGCGAGCCTCACGGCCCGCCCTTACCCCGTATCTTCACTCTCTGCCTCGATCGCTTCCTCATCTTCCTCACTCTCGCTGCGCACTCCGCCCGGGGGTTCAAGCACAAGCTTCACCTGCTTATTCACGCTGTCTTCCAAGACCGACTGTGAGACGACAAAGCCTTCTCCCTCAAAGGTAACATAAATATTCAGCACGGATAACAATTCCAGCGCATCGCGAAGCGAATGGCCCTTGAGATCGGGAATTTGGATATGGTCTACGGCCTCCGTCAGAAGATATATTTGCTGTCCCTTCACCAATAAGCTTCCCGGTTTCGGAAATTGCGAGACAAGCTCCTTCCCGTTCCCCAGTAAGGCATAAGGGATGTCCGTATCGCGAAGCTCGGTTAATGCCTGCTGTAAAGTTAGTTTGCTTAAATCGGGAGTCCTAAGCATTGCTGTTTTCTCGCCAACCCCATCGTCCCCAGGCTCTGTAATGGTCTTCCGCACGCCCATATACTGGAGCATCTGGTTCATAATTTTCTTGAATATCGGGGCTGCTGCCTTGCCCCCGCCCAGATCCGAGTCCATTGGTTCATCGATCAGAACCAGCATCACGACCTTAGGGTCATCGACCGGCGCATATCCGATAAAAGACACGACCTGCTTGGTATAATCGTATTGCCCCTTGAAAGGCTTAACGGCTGTACCCGTCTTGCCGGCAACGCGGTAGCCATCAATATAAGCTCGACGCCCGGTTCCGTATTCACTGTTAGATACAACCTGCTCCAGATATTCCCCGACCTCCTTGGCTTTGTCCGCGGAGATCACTTGACGAACAGGCTCTGGCTGAGTCTTGGTGACTTCTCCAGATTGGGGATCGGTGATCGATTTAATGATATGAGGCTTAAGCAGCATGCCCCCGTTGGCCACAGCGCCTACTGCTGCCAGCTGTTGCAGGGGTGTAACCATCAGTTTGCCATGCCCGTATGACATAGTGGCATATTCGGATGGCTGTTCCGGGCTTACTACACCCGCCGCTTCACCAGGCAGTTCGATGCCTGTCTTCTGCCCGAATCCGAAATGATCCACATACTGCTTCAATCGCTCTGGTCCGAGCATTTCATAGCCGAGCTTAACGAAGGCCACATTACTCGAGCGCATAACTCCTTCCAGATAGTCGATCTCCCCCCAGCCCAAACGCTTAATATCATGCAAGGTTTGACCTGGCACCCGGATGCTTCCCGACATATATCTGGCCTTCGGATCGAATAAATCCTCTTGTACCGCCCCTGCTAAGGTGACGATCTTGAAGGTCGAACCTGGCTCATACACCGACTTGATCGCATGATTGTAGAAATTGCCCAGATCATCCTCCAGCCAGTATTCATTCGGATTATAGGTAGGCAGATTTGCCATGCCCAATATTTCCATCGTCTTCGGATCTGCGGCAATTACGGTCATGCTAATCGGCTTCAGCTCATCGAAAGCTTCCTTCATCGCTTCTTCAATATAATATTGGATCGTATGGTCGATCGTCAGTTCGATATTCATGCCGTTTTTGGCTGGATTGAATATCTCATCCGCCCTTGTAACCGTAATTCCCCGGCCATCGCTTTTATATTCAAAAGAGCCGTCCTGCCCCTTTAATTCCTCGTCGTATAATGACTCCAGACCGGATATGGCAATCCCGTCACGATCCACATAACCCAGCACATGGGCAGCCAGACTCTTCCAAGGATAAAAACGTTTCTGCTCCTTGGTCAGGTAGATGCCTACATCATCCAGCCCATGCTTGTCCTTCAGCTTCCGGGCCAAGAGCTCGACTTGATCCCTCAGAGCCTGATCGATCCTGTAGCCTTCATAACGCACCTCGCGCTGTACATAGAAGCTGCCCTCTTTATTTTTCGCATTTACTAGCTTGATGAGGTCGGCTTTGTTCTTGCCAAGCGCCTCACTAAGACCTTCAGCCACTTCCTCCTGCAAGCCCAGACTATGAATCAGCTTCGGATTCACGGATACCGTATAAGCAGGGGCCATCATCGCCAGAACCTCGCCGTTGCGATCCGTAATCGTCCCCCGGGTTGCGTACAGGGTTTGCTTTCTGGACCATTGCTGCTCCGCATACGCCGTCCAGAATTCCGTCTCCATCACCTGTAACCAGAATACCCTTATCATCAATACGACAAAGAAAAAGGTGATACATCCGCCTATTACTAATGTCCGTAATCTTAATCTTCTAATCATGGGTAACCTCGCGATATAAGATTATTAGATAGAGTCTTGTTAGAATACATTATATTTCATAACATTCCAGAATCAAACAAGTTATTCATGTTTCATGAATTAAGAGTAGACGACGGTATATTACAAATATAGTCAACATGTTGACTTATCGTTATCAATGAGGTATTCTAATATAGTCAACATGGTTACTAATTTTTAAAGGAGCCTCTTATGGATATCAACCGCTTATTGCAGGAGCTGCATTTCATGCAGCAGAGCTATGCCACATTATTTTCGGTAGTTAATAAGGTCCAAATACGGGGAGATGAGACGCTGGAAATATTAACTTCGCGGCAGCATATGGCGCTGATTGCTATCGCCCACTTACCTGTCGTAGATACCACATTAATGAATATCGCCAAAAAGCTGGGTACCTCTAAGCAGACGGCGAACAAGCTAATTACAAGCTTAGCGAACAAGGGTTATGTTCAGACGGTACCAAACCCATCGGATAAACGCTCTATCAATGTTGAAATTACACCTAAAGGTAAACAAGCGTTAATTGCCTGCTCCGAGAGGTCCACTTACTTTCTGGCGGATATGTTCCATGACTTCACCTCAGACGAAATTGAATCCTTCTGGAGGTTATTGCAGAAATTATATCGCTTTGATGGTGAGGAACTGGATGGATTTGAGCAGAATGCGAATCTGGAAACCGATAAGACGGCCCCGTTGATTACAGCCGACGCTCTGGAAAGGGTGTTATCTGAATTCGCCAGACGGCGATATGGAGGAATGAATCATGAATAAAATCTATATGAATAGAACGCCTCAGCAAAAAGTAAAAGAAGCCGCGAATCAAATTAAGGAAAAAACGGATTATGCAAGCAGTAAAGTCCAAGAAGCTGCTTCAAAAACAAAAAATCTCATTCGGAAGAAACCCAGCAGCGTTGATTATTATGTATCTATCACCATCGCACTGCTGCTCATCGTCTCTTCATACTTAACCGCCGTCCATTGGCTGTTTTGGCTTGGCGCAGTAAGTATAACTTGCAGCATGCTTCAGCTTATTTTCAGCAAAAAAAAGGCAAGACCCTAATGGTCTTGCCTTAACAATAAGCTTAGGAGAAATCCTGCTATAGGATTTTGAGTTGATAAATGGTTAAAACCTTGCCTTAACGAGAAACCATATGAATTGGATGGCCTTCTACAAGTTCAGCCGTTTCCATAACGATCTCACCAAGGGTTGGGTGAGCATGAACTGTCAAAGAGATATCCTCAAGCGTTGCACCCATTTCAACCGCAAGACCAAGCTCAGCGATGAGGTTGGAAGCTTCGATGCCGACGATTTGTGCGCCCAGTACAACGTTGTTCTCTTCATTAGCTACAATCTTGATGAAGCCATCAGGAGCATTTACGGAAGTTGCACGTCCGTTAGCGGCAAACGGGAATTTGCCGGCTTTAACCTTGAAGCCTTTTTCCTTAGCTTCTTTTTCGGTGTAGCCCACGCTTGCGCATTCAGGATCCGAGAATACGACAGCCGGCATGCCTTTGTAGTCAATGACAGATGGCAAGCCAGAGATAGCTTCCGCAGCCACTTTACCTTCGTACGAAGCTTTATGAGCCAGTGCAAGACCCGGAACGATGTCGCCGATCGCGAATACTTTAGGATTGCTTACACTGCGACCTTGATGGTCTACTTTCACCATACCGCGATCCGTTAATTCGATGTTAGCCAGATCAAGACCAAGATCGCCATCGGTATTAGGACGACGGCCCACTGTGACAAGCAGGTAGTCTGCGGTAACTTCTTTGGCTTCACCATTCACAGAGTATTTAACCGTAACACTCTTATCCGTTTGCTCAGCACCTTCAGCCATAGCATTCGTTACAATTTCAATGCCTGTCTTCTCCATGCCCTTCGCCACGAGACGAGTCATATCCTTATCAAGGCCAGGAAGGATTGCATCCGTGCCTTCAATGATCGTTACCTTCGTACCGAACTTCGAGAACATTTGACCCAGCTCGGCACCAATAACGCCGCCGCCGATAACGACAAGGCTGCCAGGGATTTCTTGCAGGTTCAAAGCTTCTGTCGAGGACAGGATACGTCCGCCGAATGGGAATGGCTTCAATTCGATTGGACGGGAGCCTGTTGCCAGGATACAGTGCTTGAAGCGATAGCGCAAAGATTCATGATCGTTAAATGCGCGAGCTTCCGAATCATTGATAAACATGATTTCGCCTTTGAACACTTCGACCTTGTTGCCTTTGAGCAGACCCGTAACACCTTGAGTCATTTTGTTAACAACGCTGTTCTTGAATTCCTGTGTCTTGGCGAAGTCTACGGTTACATTCTCAGCAGTTACACCAAATACGTCAGCATGCTTAGCGGACTCATAAGAGTGAGCAGCCGCGATCAGCGCTTTGGAAGGAATACAGCCGCGGTTCAAGCACACACCGCCGAGTTCCGATTTATCAGCGATGATGACCTTTTGGCCGAGCTGGGCGGCACGAATTGCCGCCACATATCCACCAGGACCAGCACCTACAACTAGTGTATCGATATCGATTGAAGCGTCTCCTACTACCATGTTGTTACACCTCCATAACAAGCAGCTCAGGGTTGCCAAGCAGTTGTTTGATGTAGTTCATAAAGTTTTGAGCTGTTGCACCGTCGATCAGACGATGGTCGAAGCTGAGAGACAGAGCCATTACCGGAGCAACAACGATCTCTCCGTTCTTGACAACCGGCTTCTCTGTAATACGGCCTGTACCCAGAATAGCAACTTCAGGGTAGTTGATGATTGGAGTGAAGAACATACCGCCGGCGGAGCCGATATTTGTGATCGAGATCGTGCTGCCCTTCATTTCCGCAGCGGACAATTTGCCTTCACGACCGCGAGTTGCCAGATCAGTAATAGCTTCAGCGATCATCCAGATGCTCTTGCGATCAGCTTCCTTGATTACAGGAACGATCAAGCCGTTGTCTGTATCGGTAGCAATACCGATGTCATAGTGTTTCTTATATACAATTTCATTGTTGGCTTCATCAATTGTAGCGTTCAGAGCCGGGAATTTACGGGAAGCTGCAACAAGTGCCTTCACGATAAATGGCAGGTAAGTAACCTTGATGCCCTTCTTCTCAGCTACTGGCTTCATACGTTTGCGGAATTCAACCAGATCCGTTACGTCCACTTCGTCCATAATTGTAACGTGCGGAGCTGTGTAAGCCGATTTAACCATCGCATTAGCGATCGCCTTACGAATCCCCTTGAATGGAACGCGTTCTTCTTCGCCAGCCGGAGTTGATACTGCCGCTGCTGCAGGGGCTGCCGCTTCGGCTGCTTGACCCGCATCTGCGGAAGCTGCTGGTGCTGCCGGAGCTGCGCCACCGTTCTTGAACGCTTCAACGTCTTCGCGAGTGATCTTGCCAGCTTTGCCTGTGCCCGTGACTTGCGTGATATCAATGCCTTGCTCACGAGCGAATTTGCGTACGCTTGGAGTTGCCAACACTTCACGGTTAGGTGCTGCCGGAGCTTCTGCTGCTGCCGGAGCTGCCGCAGGGGCTGGTGCTGCTTCAGCCGCTGGCGCCGGAGCTGGTGCCGCTTCTTCTTCAGCCGGAGTATCTTGCTCAGGAATATCGCCAGTTGCATCGATAATAGCAACCACTTGACCTACGCGGAAAATAGCGCCGTCCGTACCGAACACTTCTTGAACTGTTCCTTCTACCGGACAAGGAACTTCAACGACAGCCTTGTCGTTTTGTACTTCCATGATAATGTCTTCGTCAGTTACTTTGTCGCCAGGCTTGATGTGCATTTTAATAATTTCGCCTTCATGCAACCCTTCACCAAGCTCTGGGAACCGATATTCAAATTTTGCCACCTGGAGGACCTCCTATAACTTACGTTTTAATTAAAATTCGAGTACTTTATGAACACCTTCGATAATACGGGCAGGTGTTGGAAGCCATTGATCTTCGATTTGAGCGAACGGATATACAGTATCCGGAGCAGATACGCGAAGCACAGGAGCTTCCAAATGCAGAATAGCATGCTCATTGATTTGAGCGATGACTTCTGCAGCGATACCAGCGGATTTTTGAGCTTCCTGAACAATGATAACGCGGTTCGTCTTCTTCACAGAAGCAAGAATCGTATCGATATCGAGCGGTACCAAGGTACGCAGATCAATCACTTCAGCTTTGATGCCGTTCTTCTCAAGCTCTTCAGCAGCTTTAACCGCTGTATGAACCATCAAGCCATAAGAAAGAATCGTTACATCGGAGCCTTCACGAACTACATTAGCCTTGCCAAGCTCTACTGTGTATTCACCTTCAGGAACTTCATCACGGAACGCATGGTACAGGTTCAAATGCTCCATGAAGAAAACCGGATCATTGTCACGGATCGCCGAGATCAGCAAACCTTTGGCATCATAAGGATTCGAAGGAATGACCAATTTAATACCTGGAGTTTGTGCGATCAGGCCTTCAAGGGAGTCTGTGTGCAGCTCTGCTGCTTTTACCCCACCGCCAAAAGGAGTGCGGAACACGATCGGCGAATGATAACGGCCGCCGGAACGGTAACGCATACGTGCAGCTTGAACAAGAATTTGGTCAAGCGCTTCAAAGATAAAACCTACGAATTGAATCTCCGCGATCGGGCGGAAGCCTTGAACGCCAAGGCCTACCGCCATACCGCCGATAGCCGATTCAGCAAGCGGAGTATCGATCACACGCTGATCTCCGAATTCTTGCTGCAAACCTTCTGTTACACGGAATACGCCGCCGGCATGGCCAACGTCTTCGCCGAAAATAAGTACGTTTGGATCCCGTTTCATCTCTACGCGCATCGCATCGCGAATTGCTTCTTTCATATTCATTTGTGCCATTGCTTCATTTCCTCCTCACTAGAACTAGAACAACCAATCAGCTTTTATCCCTTGCGGGTTAATATTAATTATTTTTGAAACTCAGCCTTCTGAGCTTCCAAATGTTTAGGAGTTGTCTCGAACATGCTGTCGATCAAGCCGGAAACTGTCATCTTCTCGGTTTGTTCAGCTTTCTTGATTTGCTCATTTACTTTAGCCTTAGCTTCATCCTTGACACGAGCTGTATCTTCATCAGTCCAAAGGCCCTTCTTCTCCAAATACTTAGCAAGACGAGCAATTGGATCCTTCTCGTTCCATTGCCCTTCTTCTTCCTTCGTACGATATTTGGAAGTATCGTCAGACAAGGAGTGCGGACGGAAACGGTAAGTAACGGCTTCGATCAGCGTTGCTCCCTCTCCATTGCGAGCGCGATCGGCAGCTTCACGTACAGCGCTAATTACAGCAAATACGTCCATACCGTCAACTTTGATACCGCGGATGCCTGCAGCAACCGCTTTGTGAGCGATCGACTTAGCTGCGGTTTGCTTAGCGAAAGGAGTTGTAATAGCATAGCCGTTATTTTGCACGAAGAAAATAACCGGAAGATTGAATACTCCAGCATAGTTCAGCGCTTCATAGAAGTCGCCTTCGGAAGAACCGCCGTCACCCGTATAAGTGATAGCTACATGCTTCTGCTGCTTCAATTTGAAGCCCATCGCAATACCCATTGCATGAAGCACTTGAGCACCGATGATGATTTGCGGCATTAATACATTTACGCCCTCAGGAATTTGTCCACCATGTTGATGTCCACGGGAATACAAAAAGGCTTGATAAAGAGGAAGTCCGTGCCATACAAGCTGCGGCATGTCGCGGTAGCCAGGGCAGACGAAATCTTCCTTCTCCAGTGCGAATTCACTACCTACCATTGTAGCTTCTTGACCGGAAACAGGCGCATAGAAGCCCAGGCGTCCTTGACGGCCCAGGTTTACTGCACGATCGTCCCAAGTACGGGTAAATACCATGCGATACATAAGTTCTTTCAATTGATCATCGGTTAAGTCAGGAGCTTTTGCTTTGTTTATAATTTCACCGTCAGGCGACAACACGGACAAAGCTTCGACGTCCTCCGTATATACTTCATAAGGAATCTTGCTCATTTTTTTCACCTCGACAAAAGATTTGAATATCATTGATCTCTGTTATAGAATTATTATACAACTGTTTTAGTCGTTAAGTCAAAGGAAATGCGCTTAAATAACTAAAATAATTATTTTTGTTTGTATAACAGCTTAATCAAATTTATGTAACAGAAATCAAGATTTGCGGATGTATGTAACACTTGTCCTAATGGTTATGTTAACTTAAATACATCTGCAAAGCAAAAGGAGTGTACCTGCAAAATGACAGATTCGCGCTATCTGAAACGAACCATTATTAAAGAAGAAATCGATAGTAAGCATCTGGGAGAGAAACGATCTCTGCGGATCTACCTGCCCCCTGGCTATAATGAAGTGATCAGTTATCCGGTGGTTTACTGCCAGGATGGCGAAGAGTTTTTTAACTTCGGACGCATAGCCACAACCGCAAATCAGCTGATTTTAGATGAAGATGTGGATCCGTTTATTATCGTTGGCGTAGAAGTAGACACCTCCGTTCGTACCGCGGAATATTCTCCGGAAGGAGATCGGTTTGAGGCTTATACCGCATGCTTTATTGAAGAAATTATTCCCTTTGTAGAACGCAATTATCCCGTTCGCCGTACAGCACAAGAGCGCATTCTCGCTGGAGACTCGCTCGGCGGTTCTGTATCTTTACATATCGCTATGAAAAACCGCACACTGTTTTCCAAAATCATCAGCATGTCCGGAGCATACTATGAACCATCCTTGAAATTGATTGCCGCCGAACAGGATTTATCCTATCTTTCCCTATATATGATTATCGGTTTACAAGAAGACAAGTTTACCAATTCATTTGGAACCTATAATTTCGTGGAGTTGAATCGCGAAGCGAAGAAGCTGCTTGAAGAACGAGGCGCCAAGGTGAAATATTTCGAGAAGGATGGCCAGCATTTATGGGGATTTTGGCAGAAAGAGCTGCCTGAGGCATTGATGTATTTTCTAAAATAATAAGCGATATAAAATAAGAGCGGGCCGCGGGGGATCAACGATCAACCCTTGCAGCTCGCTCTGTCTTTATTGAGTTTCATTTCTATACTTTATAATAGTACATTATGCTACATTTGCGCCTTCGTCTGATCGTTCTTGTTATCCTGATTCACCGGAGGATTATTTGCTACAGTTCCATACTTTAGCGAACGGCGCGGCAGCTTCCATTTATAATAGACGGACAGCATCCGGAAGGAGACCACCAGGATAAATAACACCAGCAAGCTTACGGTCGACTTGGCAATGCCAAGCCCGATGACAAGTCCAGCGACAATAGACCAGACTGCATAAATCTCCTCCCGCAATACAAGCGGCTTGCGTCCGGCCAACAGATCGCGGATAATCCCGCCTCCGATCCCTGTTAGCATCGCGGCGACAACCACGGCCAGAATCGGATGCTTCATACCTGTCGCATAGAGCGCTCCTTGAATAGCAAATGCCGCCAGTCCGATGGCATCGAACCAGGCCTCTGTCTTCTTCCAGTGGTGAATCCACGATAAAGGCAGGATAAACGCGATAACAATCGATATAATTGCCAGTAGAAGAAGTCCTCCCTGGGACCATAACATGGTAACCGGGACACCGATGACGATATTGCGGACGATTCCTCCGCCAAAAGCCGTAACTAAACCTAATACAAGTACTCCAAGAATGTCGTACTCCTCTTCCATCGCCACATAAGCGCCAGACAACGCAAAGGCAACCGTGCCTATAACGCTGAATATTTCAAATAGTTCCATGCCCCGTACGTCACTGCCCTTCCTTCACGTCTCATCTCATTGCTTAATCCATTGTAGACTCGCTTCCATTAATTGTGCAAGGGATAAATTTAACTTATACTGAACAAAGGCGCAAAGCGTGATATAGAAAGGAAGAGTAGGGATGGCAGCACAACGTGTACTTATTTTTGCCGGAGGATCGATCGATCCCTCTTTTATAGAAGAAATCCATTCAGATGATCTGATCATTGGTGCGGACCGGGGAGCTTTATTCCTCGTCGATCATGGTATCAGGCCCCATTACTCTGTCGGCGACTTCGATTCTGTAAGTCCGATTGAATTGGAGAACATCACTGGACACAGTGAGCAAATGCTGGCTTGCGATGCAATTAACAAAGATCTGACCGATACGGAGCTTGCCTTCGATATCGCCGTAGAGCAGCGGCCGGAACAGATTGTCCTGTTCGGTGTTACCGGTTCGAGACTCGACCATACACTGGCTAATATTCACCTGTTAGTTAAAGGCCTGGAGCACCATATTCCATGCGCCATTCGGGATCACAACAATTATGTAACCTTAACCGATTCAACTATTGCAATTCAGGACCAGGGCTTCACCTATGTCTCTTTATTGCCCGTCACTCCCGAGGTAACAGGCATTGATTTGACAGGCTTTCAATATCCATTACATAATGCCACATTAATAATGGGTCAATCCCTCGCTGTAAGCAACCGCCTGGAAGACAAGACAGGAACGATTTCCGTTGCCAGCGGCCTGTTATTGATTATTCAAAGTAAAGACTGAAATGCAATTAATACAAAATTGTAACTTTTGAAAATCGGATATGCTATTGTATAAAAACCTTGGAGAACCAAGGTTTTTTCATTGTTTTCAAGACTATGAATCTGTCAAGAAATTAATATTTTGTAACTTTAATCATATTTTAATAATCGCCCTCAAATCCTTGGTGTATCCAGTTTAAGCAACCCCATTCCAATTATTAGGGGATTAAAGTTCTGTTATAGTTTATCTCGAGCCGGTTAACTAGATTCGGTTAACCCAAACTACTAAATCTATTTATAGTCATTTGGAGGTAACTACAACATGAAAATGAACAGCATATCCAAAAAACTTTTGGCTGTCGGCCTTGCATCTACAATCGGATTTGGCGGATTCATGGTCACAGGCGTTGACGCCGCTTCGGCATCGTCTTCGAATACAACGGCTGAAGCTACCGCAGCATCCAAGGGAACGCAAGTCGTCAACTATGGCAAGACCTTTATGGGAACCCCTTATAAATTCGGCGCTTCTACTTCTACTACAAAAGTATTCGACTGCTCTTCCTTCATGAAGCATATTTTCAAAAAATATGGCGTAACTCTGCCACGCACCTCTGCTGCTCAAGCCAAGGTCGGCAAAGCCGTATCCAAGAGCAACCTGAAGGCTGGAGACCTTGTATTCTTCTCCAGCGGAAGCCGCGCTACCGGCAAGAACGTTACTCATGTCGCCGTTTATATGGGCAACGGTAAAATCCTGCACACTTACGGCAAACCAGGCGTAACGATCTCCGATCTGAACTCCGGCAACTGGAAGAAGACTTATCTGAAAGCGCGTCGTGTACTTTAGTACTCAATAACAATATCAAGTTTAGTTAGTGCCTTATCAATCTTGCAATTTCTTATAACTGATCACCCAAACCTTGCATAAACCCTAACAATATCACCCTAACAATAACCGAGGGCTGCTCCCGCTGTGCCATATGGCCAGGGAGCAGCCCTCATTGTATCATATAACCCGTTCCTCTCACGGTATGGATCAATTTACGCGGCCGGCCCTTGTCGATCTTCTTGCGCAAATGTCTAATATACACGTCAACTACATTCGTGCCGGTAGCAAAATCATAGCCCCATACCTCCTGCAGGATCGCCTCTCTTTGGCAGACCTCTCCTACTCTTTTGAGCAAATGCCTCAGCAGTTCATACTCTTTCGGTGTCAGCCGAATCAATTCACCTGCCCGGAACACTTTGCGGCTCTTCAACTCCATTCGTAAATCCTCGAAGGACAGCTCATCTGAATGACCATCCATTATGCGGCGAAATAATCGGATTAGGCTGACGATTCGCGCATTAAGCTCTTCGATGGCTATATTTTCGCTGACAACCTCATTCGCGCCATATTGGAATGCCATTACGGTATCCGCTGTCTTCGGCGAGCGCTGTAGGACGATAACCGGAAATGCCGGTTCATCACCTAGTCTGGTCATCATCTTGAGAACAAAAGGCAGCTCACCCGCAATTAAGATCACCTCTGCCGCCTCTCCGACGATTTCCCGATCCAGTTGCTCCGAATCAAAGACTAATTGAACCTTGAATCCTGCTCCCTTCAGGTCATTTTGCCACTTCATTCCCCCATGATTATCCTCTGAGATCAATAGCAAGCTAGCCTTCATATTGTCCCCTGCCTTCCGAACCATCCACCTTATTAAATAAGAGGCTGTTCTGTTCGCCTTGAATCATAACGTATTATTAAAGTGGTCAAAAAATAAACAAACCATTCCCGTATAAGTCAGGAATGGCCATTAAAATGAAAACTTATGTTATCAGTCCTTAACCGAAATAACGGTCATAGATAGTTTTGGCTTCAGCCGGTTCTTTTGTCCCGTGAATAAGCGCCCTTCCATCTGCAAACAAGACAATTCTATGTTCCCCGACAGAAAAGGACAGCAGATAAGGATTCAATTCAACCAATCCTTCATCGAGTCTTCCCAATTTCTGTGCCAGTTCAGGCAAATCCACTTTCCTGGGCTGCGCAGGACGGATCTGAACAGTATCTCTGCCGCACAACACCTCTGTCTTTCTTGTGCCGGCAGCAGATAAATACGGATAATTCGCCGCTTCACCGCAAGAAGCACAGTCGCTGCGCCGGGCCGAATCCACTTTGATCGCCAGCTGCTCATTCTTCCACAGATCAAAGGTCAGCAGCGTTCGGCGCAAAGCGTCCTCCTGACCGGTCAGGAGCTTGATAGCTTCTGTAGCCTGGTGCGCAATGACAATTTGCACCGCAGAAGGGATAACGCCAACCGTATCACATGTATCTCCTCCGATCGGTACCATCTCAAGCAGGCAGTTCAGACATGGAGTCGCCCCCGGGAGGATTGTATAGGTCATCCCATAGCTGCCGACACAGGCGCCGTAAATCCACGGAATACGGTATTTCTGCGAGATATCATTGATGAGCAGCCGGATATCGAAGTTATCCGTCGCATCCAGAATGAGCTGAACACCGGGAAGCAGCCCCTCCAGCTCTTCCTTCGTAACATCAAGCCCATGCGCTTCGATCTGCACCTCGGAATTGATGGCGGAAAGCCGCTCCTTCACCGCTACGGCCTTCGGTTTGCGGGAAGCAGCGTCCTCCTCAGTGAACAGCTGCTGGCGCTGAAGATTGCTCCATTCGACATAATCGCGATCCGCTATCACCAGATGGCCGATCCCGGAGCGGGCCAACGACTCGGCCAGGCCCGTCCCAAGCGCTCCCGCCCCAATAATGAGTACCTTGGCGTCAAGGATCTTCTGCTGACCCTCTATTCCTATAGGCCGGAACAGCTTCTGCCTCGAATACCGATCCTCCACCGGAACTCCCCCTTTTTCCCGGATTCCTGCGAATCCGCTCTATCATGATCTCTAACGAAACTCCGGGGCGTTATTTCCACTGAGCAGCGATGCACAGAAATCTAACGAAACTATGGAGCGTTAATTCCACTGAGCAGCGGCTCACAGAAACCTAACGGAACTATGGAGCGTGTTCCGCAAAATAGCGGCGCACAGAAACCTAACGAAACTACAGAACGTTATTTCCGCAAAAACAGCGGTGTGTAATTTCTAACGAAACACTATATCGCTATTCGAGCAAAATCACGGCTTTTTCCCTTCAACTTGCCGCAATAACGTTACCCAGTTTCGTTACATTTTTTATCAGCCCTTTTGGGCCTAATTAGCGATACCACGTTTCGTTAGAGAGACTAAGCAAGAAATCCAACGGAACAACGGAATTACCGATCGATACTCCCAACAAACAGGCGGCGCACAGAAACCTAAAGAAACTACAGTCGATATTCCCACCAAACAGCGGCGCACAGAAACCTAACGAAACTACAGAACGTTATTTCCGCAAAAACAGCGGTGTGTAATTTCTAACGAAACACTATATCGCTATTCAAGCAAAATCGCGACTTTTTCCCTTCAACTTGCCACAATAACGTTACCCAGTTTCGTTACATGTTTTATCAGCCCTTTTGGGCCTAATTAGCGATACCACGTTTCGTTAGAGAAGACTTACTTGTTAGACCACGCTTCAACGTCCCGTACCTTCGTAACCCAATCTTCGTAGAAGTCAGGTTCGTGAGAGACGAGCAACACGGTGCCCTTGAATTCCTGGAGCGCGCGCTTCAATTCTTCCTTGGCTACAACGTCCAGGTGGTTCGTCGGTTCGTCGAACAGAATCCAGTTCGTCTCGCGCATCATCAGCTTGCAGAGCCGTACTTTGGCTTGCTCGCCACCGCTCAGCGCCCGGAGTTGCCTTGTAATATGATCATTCTTCAGACCGCAGCGGGCCAGATGCGCACGCACCTCATGCTGGTTCAGATGCGGAAACTCGTTCCACACATCATCAATAGGCGTTGAATTGCCGGGACGCACCTCTTGTTCAAAATAAGCCGGGAACAGAAAATCCCCTTGATATGTCTTTCCGCTAACTGGCGGAATCACACCTAAAATCGTCTTAAGCAGGGTTGATTTCCCTACCCCGTTACAGCCGACGATAGCGATTTTTTCTCCGCGTTCAATCGTCATCGACATTTTGGGCAGCAGCGGATGACTATAGCCGATTTCAAAGTCTATGCCTTCAAATACCGTCTTCCCACTGGCCCTGGATTCCTTAAAGTTAAAGGTAGGCTTAGCCGCTTCCTCCGGCTTGTCGATCCGTTCCAGACGATCAAGCTGCTTCTCACGGCTCTTGGCCCGTCCAGAAGTCGAATATCTAGCTTTGTTGCGCTGGATGAAATCTTCCTGTTTTTTAATAAATTCCTGCTGCTTCTCATACGCATCTATATGTTGATTTTTGCTGATGTCCGCCATATCCAGGAATTTGCTATAGTTCGCAGTATAGCGAGTCAGCTTGGCAAACTCCAGATGATAGATGACATTGACCACCTGGTTCATAAACTCGGTATCATGCGAGATTAGAATGAAGGCATACGGGTAATTCTGCAAATAGTTAGTAAGCCACTGAATATGCTCTACATCCAGATAGTTCGTAGGTTCGTCAAGCAGCAACACATTAGGTTTCTCCAGCAGCAGCTTGGCAAGCAGCACCTTGGTACGCTGACCCCCGCTTAGCGCAGATACATCGCGATCCAAACCGATCGCCGATAGACCAAGCCCGTTAGCCATCTCTTCAACCTTCACATCGATCAGATAGAAATCACCGATTTCAAGCTGCTCCTGAATATCTCCCATCTGCAGGAGCAGCTCTTCCAGCTCCTCTGGAGTGGCTTCACCCATTTTCTCGGTGATCTCCATCATTTCCTTCTCCAATTCAAGCAGCGGCAGAAAAGCATCCTTCAGCACATCACGCACAGTCTTTCCTGGCGTTAATTTGGAATGCTGATCCAGGTAACCATAGCGAACCTTCGGCGTCCATTCCACCTTGCCCGAATCCCTCAATTGCTGTCCGGTCAAGATGTTCATTAATGTAGACTTTCCAACTCCGTTCGCCCCGACCAGACCTACATGCTCTCCGGCTAGCAGACGAAAGGATACATCCTTAAATAATGTGCGATCCCCAAAATTATGAGATACATTCTCGACTGTCAATAAGCTCATAGAAACTGAATAACCCCTTTATCATATAATTCATTATTATTTAATCCGTTGTTGTCCGTAGACAGTGTTGCCCGAAAATACCCTCTTTAAATATCCTCATCATCGCTCCGTCCGATTGCGGACATTCAAGAATTTATTGTAGCATAACAAACGATCGTTCGTAACCTAGCAATTCATGCAATGTTATATCGAAATAACCAGACCGAAAACAGTCTGCATCAGGCATGCTTCAACCGTTGGATGAACCGCTTAATGATCGGATTGGTCTGATTCTGAGTCGAACTTACCCAGCCATAATATACCGGATAGTGATTCTCCAGCTCAATCGGCACAATATTCTCAGGCAGCTCTTGATGTTTGAACGAGTAATCCAGACCGACTGTCAACGCCAGACCACCTAACACAGCCTTCTGAATCGCCGGAACATTGTTGGAAATGAACAAAACATCAAGCTCCCCGAACTTGGCCACGAACTCTGTGATGTAGGATCTGATATATTCGTCGTCGTATAACACGAGCGTATATTTCAGCAATTCCCGGGGATGAATGGACTTGCGCAAAGCCAACGGAGAATCAGCTCGAACCCCAACAACCATTTTACCCGTAAAGGTTCGTTCGAAACGCAGTGTTTTAGTGTGATTGATCTGCTTCTCATTCAACGCGATAAATCCGATATCGATCTGATTATTGTGCAGTTCATCAAGAATATCTTTCGGTCCCTTCTCAATGATCTGTATTTTCACATCCGGATAATCGATTTTGAAATCCGCGATCAACTCCATTAACAAGTGCATGGGTCCAGGGATGGTCCCGATGAACAACTCCCCGCTTAATCGCTCGCTATAATTGCCCGCTTCCTCCTTCAGACGCTTCACAAGATTCATGATTTCGCCCGCAATCTCGATCAATGCCTGCCCCTCAGCCGTTGGAACCGCCCCGATTCCGCGGGAGCGATGGAACAATACAACATCCAGTTCAGACTCAAGCATAGAAATGGATTGACTGACAGCAGACAAAGTAACATGCGCATGCTGCGCCGTTTTAGTTAGCGATTTCGTCTTGGCCACATCTACGATATACTCTAGCTGCTCCAGATTCATTTACAACCCGCCTCTCACAATTTGTGGTAGTCAGAAAGCCCTTTTGGGGGTAGGGAAATCCTAGCTTTTTGAATAGTAATTATTAAGTAATATTTAATTGCAGATAAATATATATAAATTTTATTAAACAATGACATTTGTTACAATGAGCTCGAAGATAAATTACAACTTCAAGAAAGGTGGAGTTTTCATATGGATACTAAGAGAGTTGCAGTTATTACAGGTAGTGCAAGTGGAATCGGCAAATCAACCGCATTGAAGTTCGCCGCTGAAGGAGACCGCGTTGTCGTTGCTGACTTTAATGAACAAGCCGGACAAGCAGTCGTCGATCAGATCAAGACAAATGGCGGAGAAGCTATTTTCGTAAAAACCGATGTATCGAAATATGAAGATGTCGAAGCTCTAGTTGACCAAGCCGTTAAAACCTATGGCCGGATTGACATAATGTTCAATAACGCCGGGATTGGCCGTCTGACCCCCGTTCTGGACCAGAAGCTGGAAGACTATCATGCTGTCATTAATGTAAACCAGCATGGGGTAGCCCATGGGATTATCGCCGCTGGCAAGAAAATGAGAGAAATGGGAATCCACGGTGTCATTATCAATACCGCCTCTGTATTTGGATTTCTGGCTTCTCCAGGTACCTTCGCCTATCATGCCAGCAAGGGCGCCGTCATTATGATGACGAAATCTGCAGCTCTTGAACTCGCTCCTCATGGCATCCGCGTTGTTGCTGTAGCCCCAGGGGCCGTAGATACACCTATCATCCAAGGCTATAAGGATCAAGGCCTGGTTGATGCAATGAAGTCCAAAGTAATGGGCAATAAGCTGACTATGCCTGAACAAATCGCGGATACGGTATACCTCCTCTCCACACCAAACGCAAGCGCTATTAACGGCAGCGTCGTTATGGCCGATGAAGGATATGCTTCCTTTAAATAACATAGCATACTACGCAAACAGGCGCACACTCTTATCCGAGTGGCGCCTGTTCTATTATCGCCTGCAAATCGCTTCATAATAACCTCGTGCAGCCGCTTCCTGTTTGCGGGCAAACACCTCTTCAGTATTGTAGGGAAGCTCACACTTTGCGAAATAATAATATTTGATCCCCGTTGTTGGATCGACTCCGCCTTCAAGCCTTTCCGTTTTTCGCAGCCTGCCGCCGCCAAGGGCAAAGTTATTATAGTAATGATTCCCTATAGGAATCCCCTGCAGAAAAGCAATAACTCCGACATCGTCCAATGTATTATTCCATTCCTCCTTGGGGATTGTCGGCAGCGTAAAGGTGTAGGTAAAGCCTAATCTGGCGGTAAATTCATTATGCTCAGCGATCACTTGCTGCAAATCCTCTTCGATCTGACGTACGATGGTGGAACGTCTTACTTGCTCGAATACTTCCGCATCCTGCAGTAGCGGAATCGCAGTTGCAGGAGCAAGATCTTCCAACCATCCCCGCATCTCCTCGCCAGTAGTGGAAGAAATAACCCGAATATAAGAATCCAAGCTAAACGCGGCGCTGTTCCCAGCGCTATCCGTGTATACATAGGGCCTCTTCGGGTGCCAGCGATGTTCCAGCCTGGGCTCTCCATTTGCACTGCTGAATTCATCCAGCGCATAAATCCAATAGCCATCATAATCGATGACTACGACCGCGGGAATATATTTCATTAATGCGGCCTGAACCAGCGAATCGTCTGCTATGCCAAAATTGATTGCAAGCGACTGTAGAAGGACGGACAAGGCCAGTTCTTTATCCGTCCGCATATACTTATCCGAACTGTAGCCCACCTCGAATTGCTGCAGCTCATTACGGTTCAACACGCTTCCCGCATCCTGTACCGCCGTGCGAAGCGCAGTGGTATAGCGGAGCTGCAGGCGGTTGACCTCCTGCAAATCCATGGAATTTAGAGATAAAGCCTCAAGAAATGGACCAACGATGAGCACGAAGATGATGGCCCAATCAGTAATCTTCATTCAGAACCATCCCTCCATAATATAGCCTCTGCGCACCTTTGCCAGCTGCGGAAGAGGTCAGCAGGAATCCGACCAGCACCTGGTATGGGGATTTCGACCGCTTCGTCAGAGCAACCGAGAAGAAATCGCCTGTTTCCAGCTTGTACAGCCTGTCGGTCTCATCCATTGCCCCTGAGTCAGGAAATAACCGACCAAGCAGTTCTTCCGTATAGTATGAATCATAGATTACACTGAATTGTTCCTGGAACGTATCCCCATCCGCTGGGTCATCATATTCAGGATGATATTTCTTATGTTTGTGCTCCAGCTCCACCTCATAGACCTGACCGGAGACAGCCAACTCACGCACGAAGTCTTCGTACATGACGGCGGACAAGTAACCTTTATTTCGCACAGCATCTGTAAACTGAACCATCGCATTGTAAGCGGTCAGTACTGCCATATTTTCTGCACGCTCGGCAGCCTGAACGGCCGGGAAAAGTACAATAAGGGCAACTGCAAGCAACGCCGCGACTATTTTGGACAGTGGATTACTCACGGAGCAACGCCTCCTGGAACACATTGAAAAGAAAGATTACGTAGTTGGCCCAGTTCATCATATTCGGCATCACAGTAATAACTGTGATCCTGCTTGATGACAGTCAGCAGTAAAATATCATCCGTTCTTGATATGGAGGTTCCTTCGACCTGAAGACCTAGTCCATCATCCAGCCAATCTGCCAAACCATATAAAATCTGTGCTCCAGTGTATATGTTTTGCTTTCGTTGCGTTTGATCCGTCCAGGTCTGTGTATTTACACTGACCTTCTGATTCTGTATAAAGGGAACCACCCCTTCCAATACCAGGGCTTGTTGCTCGCTGTGATCCAAAGTATATATAAGCGCGGCTATGCAAATTACAGTGGAACAGAGCAGCCACATCATATCTTTGAGCGTACGGAACATTAAGGGGTTACTGTCGTCTGCGTAAAGATCAAGCCGCGCACAACATTGGATTGATCCTTGACAACCCGGGCCTTGAATTTACCGCTTGGGTTCACATATTCATTTAATTTCTCATTCCACGAGTTGCTAATGTCTGCATTGCTCCTATTGATGACAGAACCATAATCATCTGCGTTGCCGATAATATTCAGAGTATGGCCGTACCATTCCCCTTGGTGGTTCTTGCCGGTAAGCACCTGAATTCCAAATTGGTCGCGTTCCTTAAATTTACGAAGCGCATTCGTAACCTGTGAACCGCTAACCGTTGTATCATCGTACACTGTAAAAGAGGCCTGAGACAGCTCAGTCTGAATGTCGGAGAAATTGTTCTGCGCCGTCTTTGTCGCCTCTTGCGCCGAGACGAACAAGACAACAACTATTGTAATTAATGCAATCGTCAGGAAGATTCCTGCCGCTACCTTTAATGCGGATGAAGCGTTATTCATACTTTTATTCCTCCTAATAAGTTATAGATATCGTTACAAAAGTGCGATTTTCAGCACCGGGAAGGTTGGGTGACGCCAGAGTCTGAGAAGCAGAGCTGCACGTTTTCGCAGAACCCGTCTTCGGAAGCAAAGGCTTGTAGTTGGTTCGGTAAGCACTTGAGATGTTTCCAGAACGACTTCGGAAACATTTTGCTTAGGACCAAATGAATTCAAGATCCGATGCCGAATTACTTCTTGATTTGCTTCATGTTAGATATAGAATTTATACGTTATCAGCCAATTCCCATATCGATAGAAAACCTGCCTTAGAATCGCGGCCGGCGGTCGGCGGTCGCCCATCCATGAATAGAGCGGGCGGACTTTTCGAACTAGCTTCATAAATTTTGAATTTGTTGAAAGTAGACATCCATCTGCTTGAAGCTCATCCAAATGAGTGGAACGACCAAATAAGCAAAAATCAGTGAGTACATCGGTGCAAAACCGATCATCCGGCCCATTTCGGCCTTCCTATCCAAATCCTTTTCATATTCCAGCCGTCTTCGCTCAAACTGAAAGCCCATCTCGCTCTGTAGATCATCAAACGCTTTTCGAACCGGTATTTTCTCCTCCGCCTGAATCAAGTGCTCGATTAAACGCTGGAACTCTTCCAAGGCGGTCTCATCCTTTAATCCCAGAAGAGCCTCCTGAGCTCCTGCACTGTAATGAGCCAGGCATTTCTCGATCGGAGCTCTAAAAATAAGGGCATAGCTGTATAGCCATTCCAATATTGCTTCCACCGAGATCCGTTCGAACTCTCTTAAGATCATAATCATCGTCTGGAACTGATACACCTCATGTCTCATATCTGTCAGCCTTAATCTGCGCTGGAATCGAAGCGTCCAGATCGGACTGTAATATCCGAGCAAAGGTAATATGAAGGCAAGCATGACCTCCCACCACTTCCAATATTCAGCCTGATAGCGAGCCAGCTTGTCCATAATGCGCTGCGCAATCGCAATCGTCTTGCCTTCATCCAGCTTCAAACCGAGCTCCTTTGCTGCCGAAGTCACGATTTGAGCGATTGCTTCATCATTCGCTGCCACAGACATTCCTGGACTCCGCAGCACCTGCCGATCCAACTCGGCCATCTCTCTGGCATCCTTCGCTTCTTCTTTCGAGAGGGAGCCGAGAAATACGTAGCTTGTCGGCGGCTCAGCGATAATCCATTCCCGGCTCTTCCAATGCGTCCAGCTAATCGAACAGCCTATAACGAGCAGACATCCAACAAAAATAGCAGTTCGCCTAACCTGCAGCAATTCAACGCGCAGAGTCTGATTCGTATCCTTAAGCAAATCGGCGATGCGGTCATAACGCACTGAGCCAGGTGGCGGACAGAACCAGCTTACGATCATTCTTGCTATCTTCCAGCGATAAGCCTTCGCCTCCCAGGAGGAAACATCCGAGCCGGCGCGATAGGCTGTAGCTTCCTCGCTTTTTAATTTCTGCAGAAGGATATAGCTCAGCAGTATAATAATGAATAGACCGATATGAATAGAGATGCCGAGCTTGCTCAAATAAAACTGGTCCATCAGGGGAAAGTTCCGCCGTGCCCAAAGCTCAATGGGCTTCGTGAAGAATATAGGAGCTAATGCAATCAGGCTGAGCCCTTTTAGTAAATAATCAAGCTTGCTCCGACGCATCAGCTCTAGTTGAATCTCCCCGGTCAGGCTGGAAATCCCGCGCAAATAAAGCGATCCCTGCTGTGCATCCTTGCGGTCTCCGTATTCCATGATCAGCCGGGAGATCGAAGCAAATCCTTTCAGGAAGCGAGTCGGCGCCGTCTCATAATAACGGTCAAGCTCTTTATCCGGTTCAGCCGAAGTCAGAGCTTCATAAATCCGTTCCCCATGTCTGACGATTTCCTCACTCAAGCTATCATTCGCTTCATCGATCGCATCCGCTACCATTTCATGAGCATGGTAGGCATGTCTAACCGCAGTGAACCACCGCAGCATTTGCAGCAGCAGCTTCTTTTCCAGCCTTGCTACATAAGCTTCAAGCATCAGCCCATGAATAACGGCAACGGTAATGATGACAGTGAGGAAGAACAACATGTTCGGATGCATCAGAGTCAAAGCGATAATTCCCGTCCCGGATATACCCAGCAGCAAATATACGAGCTTCATCACCTGCCGCCTTAATTCAAATTCATCCGACGTCTGCAGCAATGAAATACGGCCGCGAACCTTAAGCACATATAACCGCAAAGGCGGTATTTTCATCGATATGGCATAGGATCGCAACAGCAAAGTCGCCACAACTGTCTTCAATCCGCTTAAGAACCCTGACGGCGCAGCCGCTTTCACTCCGAGCTCTCCTGCCTTCTTCTCCTCACGCCTGCGAATCTCAAAAGCGATCAAATAGATGCCGCCAAATAATAGAAATGATATAAACGCGACCCACAACAAGACCGATTTAAGCTCCAATCTGCTCCCCCCAATACTGAGACAGAAATTGCTCGAAGCGGCGGGCGTCTTCCGGCATCATTTCACGCTGCATTTCATTACGGCAACGATCTGTAATCGGTTGAACAGCGCGGTATCCGCCATCGATATATTCAACTATCGTCCTCGCCTGATAGGTTCGCTCCCCGGTATCTATATCAGCCCCGCCGTCACTCCGGCGGCTGCACTCAGTAATTCTTTCAATATAGCGATGGCCATGAATATCTCTGCGCAAATGGATGTCAAAGTCGATAACCCCGGCGACCTGTAGTTCGGCAACCCGTTCATCCCGAAAGACTCCTGTCTTCAACAATGAGTTCCTTAATGAATCGATCAGGTCAGCGAAGGTCTTGGCATGATGCGTGAACACGGTAAAAAGACTGGCTACCTGTGCCATTTGAATCATCCAGGATGCAACCTCATCCGATGCGACTTCGCCAAGAATATGCACCGTCCCGTCCGTCTTCTTCTGCAAGTCGAGGCCAGCCTGTCCGCTTACATATTCGGTCTCCCGGAAGCTGAGTATATTTCGGGCGCTATACAGCTTTCGCAGATTCAACTCGAAGGACATTTCCTGGACCCGCAGTGTGTAAGACGCATAAATGTGTTTAACCAGCGCCATTAACAGCGTCGTTTTGCCTGAGCCCTGTGATCCCGTAATTGAAGTAATTCGACTCCCCTTCATTAAATATTTCAGAAGCTGAATAGGTATATCTGCACCATAGCCCTGTATTAATTGCTCGAGCGCCGCTCCTTGGGTATCGAATTTACGGACGAAGAAAGCCCATGTCTCTGCAAACGGAGGCCGGACCACGACAACCCGGGAACCATCCTTCATATCATTCACTTTAAATCCGCTGGCCTCCGACAATTGACCCGGCAAATTGTATTTATATATATTTTGGCAGATCCTCCTGAGCTCAAACTCGCTGCCGAAGGATAAGAAAGGAAGCCTGATGCTCTTGCCTTTATAAAAGATCCACACGCTCTCCCATACCCGGGAGACTTCCCGCCCATCTTCGTCCAATGGAACACCGGGAACCGTCCCAATTCCGGCTCCGTTTACTTCATCCTGTTCACAACCCCACTGAACCGATTCGGATATTCCACTTACTCCGCCGCTTACTCCATCAATTCGCTGCTCTAGTATACTGTCGATAACAGAAAAACCTTTATACGACTGATAGACCCGCTGAACAACGAGATCCAGCTTCTCTTCAAAGCTAAGCTGTCGGTATTCCCTGCCGAAGCAGTAATCCATTTCCTCGACGCTGATTTCGTACATATATCCCTTCTCTTCTTCATTCATCCGCTTCGGTTCGTCGAGTTCATATTGCTCAATCAGCACCGACAGCGCATCGTCACCGTATCTTTGGCGATAAAGATAGAAAATGATCTCGAACCGATCCTGATGAGTCAGCCTGACGGGCTGTTGAAAAGGAATAATTTGCTCAATGCTCTCCTCCGTAACCCCGTATCCTTCAAGCAGCAAATCGCGGATATAGGTTTGAACGAATCGCTTGTCGCTACGGTCCCCATAAGTACACCCCCGCAACGCTTGGCGCAACTCTGTTCTCGCTTTTACTTTACGGAGCCAAGCCTCCTCACCCATCCCCCACTGATTAATCTTGTTGCGGCTTAATTCATGCAGTTGAAACTTCACATAAGCAATAAGATCGGGCATGCTATAGCGTTCATGGGTTACCCGGCTCGCAAAGGTTTGTTCAGATACCGCCCTGGCCTTAAGCCAGACAAGCAGGAGCGCAAGCAGCATGATCAAGCCTATTCCAATTCCGTTCGCAAGTCGATCCATGGCTAGGCCCCCTTGTCGTCAGATAAGGATATCAGGGGCATATATGTGTCTGACGCAGCGGCCATTGCGCCACCAATCTGCTGAAAAGCTTCCAGCAGGGTCCCGCGCCTTGCCCTCATTCGGCCAAGCAGCTGTATCCGGCGGAAATACCGGAGCAGGTCATGCTCATTCCAAGCATCTGCGAACCCGGTATCATAAGCGATGCCGTACAGCGGAATTTCACAGCCGTAATACCGTTTGATATTTGCAATATTCCATTTGGCCTGACGATCGTAATGGCGGAGAATGATACCTTTTACCTTGTTCTTCGCTGCCTCAGAGCAAGAACGGTAATATGCAAAAAACGGATCCAGTTCGGTTCGATTCTGCTGCAGCACAGGCAACAGCAGCGCCGCCTCCGTTTCGGCAACAGGCAGTGTTATGCTGCTGCGATGCAGGAACACAAGTTCATACACCTCCTCTGCAGCCCCATATAACTGCTGCAGCACAGCGGCTGTCTGCTTGCCCAGCCCTCCCCTTGTACCGGGAATGAGGTCAAGACGGCTGTTAATCAGCGGTCTAGTATAATCCGCTAAGTTATATCGCGATAGGCGCCGATTCATAAGCAGCCGCAGCAGGGCTTCCGTCCCGGTTTCTGTAATCTCTGAGCCATCTCTAACGGCTGTTTCGTCATAGACCGGAAAGCCACGCTCTATTCCCTGACCTGGCTCATCTTCATTAATGATCAGTATGCGACGTCTCTGGTAGAGCGAAGCAGCAATGGCGATGGCAGCGGCAATATCCGCAGCACCGTTATAACTGTAATCCCAAACAACAATTCGGCTCATATGGCCCTCCTTCTTGCACTGCGCATAGCCCTGTTTGCCTCGCTTCTGGTCCATCCGGTCAGCTGTAAGATTAGAGAGATCAGGGCTCTTCTATAAGAGCGGGTGATTTTGTCGATATGAAGCTTATGCTCATGCCCGTTCTCATAATGGATGGCCGTATTAAACTCACTCCAGGCAATGCACGCAACGTCTGTATTCCACTCTATCGGCAAATCCTCGGCCAGACCCATCATGTAATTTGCGGTTAAGTAACTCTCCACCGTTCTTATCAGAACAGGATGAACAAAAACCCCCGCAAGTTCAGGGTCCGAGCTAAGCCACTGTCTGAACCAGTCCGCACTTCGTTCCACCTCATAGTAATCAAAGGTGGTCACCCATAGGATCTGATCCACTTGTGAGCGGAGTCCTGCCTGTGGCTGATCCAGCTCAAAATCATACAGTACAAAGTCGTAGCTCTCGTCCCCAGTATAGATGGCTTCCGGTAATTCCGCTCCCGCTTCCGAAGCTTGCATCTCTCGATTTGTGATATCAAAGCCGCAGAACTCGATTCGTGGTAAAGTGCCCTCTCTATTACGGGCAAGATATTGATATTTGCTCCCGGCCGTTCGATCTACAAGCAACACACGCTGTCCGGCCGCAGTGAGCAGCTTGCAAATGTAGAGAATAAGCTCCCGCTTATCACTCACACCGGCAAATAACCAACGTTTCATCCGATTCCCTCCCAATAAACCTGGACATCTCATCAACTCACCCGATTACCGGCTATTCCTTCCCAGCATCAAGCGCAAATGAATCGCTTCCCTCTCGTGAGCTACGAACAGATGCTGCTGAAGATTTCTGATTGATAAATTCAGCCGCATGCTGCGACGTCACCGAAGCCAAGTCTCCTTCCAACCCTGCTCTTATCGAAGCTGTTAGCGCATGTTCCGCCAAATCTATGATGTTCGGATCCTTGCGGATCACCTGAAGCACGGCGTCGCTCGGCGGATAGGTCGGTATGGCTTCCCGCTGCAAATATGGCTCCACATACTTAAGCGCATAAATGGAGGCCTTATGCAAATAAGCATCTACGATCCCGCTGGACAACAGCAGAATCTCCTCCTCATTGAGGATCGAGTTCACTACGCCTGGAGCGAGCGATTCAACCCGTTTCTTGGACAGCAGGATGTAATCCTGTCCGGTCGGGAACTGAATCCGAATATCGACGACATCCTTCTGCTTCAGTTCACCCGGCAGCTGAATAAAACCCATCTCACGATAACGAAGATCGTCAGCAACGGCCCCTTCCTCAAACAACAAAGAGCCGGTAAGCAGCGTATTGGGGGCGACCGTAATTTTGGGGCTCTTGCCGACGATATCTTCGGAGGCATGTAACCAATCGCCCGGAACGCTGTTCACGGGTAGAACAATCGACGCCAGATCCTGCCTTGCAATGCGTTCGCCAGCCGGGATTTCCCGCAATAAAGTCCAGCCGGCGACAACGTCACCGGAAGCCTGCTTTAAGGCAGATATCTCACCCTCATACTGCTTCATGAGAGATGTCCGCATTTGCTCCAATCGGCTGGAAGCATGGACAGCATACCCTGTGAAGGCAACCCCGACGATGCCTGCACCAACCAAGCCCGCATAAATCAATTGCCTTGTTCGTTTCCTAATCACTAGATTCTCACCTCCTCTTGATTACTTCTTGCCCGACAACCAGAATCCGCGTTTGACTGGGCGGATGCCTTGAGGCAACACTTCACTGCATGCCTGCAGCAATGCCATCTCCATCGCCTGTCCAGGAACAAATGGATTACTTACGGCTGGCAGTGCAAAGACGAGCTTCGTATTCAATAATTTCTGCAGCCTGTTAACGTCTGGTCCCCCCGCAAACGGAAGGCAGTATACCGGGGATCGTTTGATCTGACCAGAAGCATCGGCGGAGAACAGTTCCATTTCATCTATCCTCCAAGCAACTGCTGAACCTACCAAAATCGCCAAATCCGCCCTGATAAATTCCTCAAGCAGATCCTTGCGCCTGCTGGAACCCAGATCACAAATAATATAGGTATAGTCCTCCGCAAACAGATCAAGCATCTCAACCCGCGAGCTGGCCCTTAGATAATCAACGCCTTCAATCCGAGCGCGTCGATGGGGAAGCTGTCTGGAATGTCCCCCCTCCACCCCCAGCCTGTGAAAAATCCGTTCGAACGCCGTTGCCCGGGAGTCCAGCTCAAGTACAGCGACCCTTCTCGAATATCTGGCCAACGAATGAGCAAGTGAAACCGCTGTATGCGTCGTTCCGACCCCCGGACCCGCTCCCATCACCGCTATTACAATTGAACGGCCAGAAGCAGCCGCCCCAGCTCCCCCCACCCGCACTCCTCCCCTGACTCCAGCACTTCCAGCTTGCGAACGTTCGAGCAGCTTGCTTAACGCAGCGCCCGCTTCCTGCGCTGTCTGGAAACGCTCTTCCGGGAGGCTGTGCAGCAATTTCTCAATCGCAGGAGCAAGCTGAGAAAATCCACGCTTGGCAAGCAGGGTCATGGCCTCTGACGTGCATTCCGTATATTTGCAATGAGTGCCCAAATATAGCAGTATCGCACCTAAAGAATACAAGTCCGCCCTTCCATCACTCTGCCGGCCCCCGTATTGCTCCGGAGCTGCGAATCCAATCGTCCCCAGCTTGATCGTATCCTCAAGTCCATCGGGCTTAAATTTGCGGGCGATGCCGAAATCTACAAAGCGGATCTCCCCCTTCCCATCGATCAACAAATTTGAAGGCTTCAGATCGCGATGAATAATCGGCGGCTTGCGACTGTGCAAATAATGCAAGCCTTCGCAAATCTGCACTCCAATCCCGATCAGCATTTCCGGCTTGAAGCCTCGGCCCAGCCTCTGCACATGCTGGTCCAGATGAACCCCAGCGATGTAGTCCATGACAAGATAAGAACGGCCTTCCGAATCACTGGACCAGAAGTCAACGATCCGCGGCAGGCGATGGTGATTCATCGCGATCAGAAGGGCTGCTTCTTCCTCCAATTGCAGCTCCCTTGGCATATGGGCCGCCATCTCCTTGATTGCCCAAAGCTTCCCTGAAAGCTTCAAATCCGCAGCCAGATAAACGTGGCTCATGCCGCCCTGTCCGATCAAACGCTCGATCCGGTATCGTCCCGCTATTACATCTCCTTCAGCAAGCAACGCCATATGCGGCAAGCAATAACCTCCTTTGCAACACAAAAAGGGAAAGCAATCACGTTCAGCTCAGATTAACCGAGACTAAACGGGATGCTTTCCCTATTGTTATTAATGTATAATTTTGGAATCAGTATAGCACATACTTGCGAGAAATCAAACTCTTTTTTTGCAGAAAGTCCAAAAAGTCCGAAATTGATCCCAAAGTAATACTGAGAGCTTATTTGAAATCAAATCTTGAATTCAGCCTGACCTAAGCAGATGCTTGCAATGTCATCCTTTGGAAATACCTCAGGTGTTCACGAACCCAAACGAACGCTCCGCTCCTCATGCGCTAGCTTCATTCAACCTTGTCGGTGCTAAAAACCGGTCTTGTAAACTCGTACACCAAAAAATTCACGGCATTAATATTTAATCATATACAGAGTGATTTCATCACGATTATGGAACAGCTGTTTAGCACGCTGGACTTGCATTTGCGCCGCCTCAAACAGGGATATCACTTCCTGAATAAGCGCCATGGGCTTCTTGCTCATCAGCTTGACAGTAACCACTGCCGTTCCGCCCGGAACAAGCGCATACAGCAGATCAATGACCATTTTGGCGGTCTGCTTCGGATTCCAGCTCATGTCGCATACGAGCAAATCGAACTCTCCATCGCGAAATTTAACGCTGTCTGCATTTTTACGGATATGAGTCAGCTGCGGTGAAGCCAATATCGATGGATGCATTTTTGCCGGATCAACCGCCGTTACCTTGAGACCTCGCTCCAACAGGAACGAAGACCAGCCCCCTGGAGCTGCCCCGATATCAAGCGCTTCATGAAAAGCTGAAAAGTTAATATTGAAAACCGCTTCTGCTTCCAGCAGCTTGAACTTCGCCCGTGAAATCTGCCCTTCCTCGCGCTGGAAGCGAATCGCTCCGCCATTCCAGTCCGATAAATTCTGCTGTGGCGTTGAGATTCCCGCCAGGACCTGATCCTTGCTGATGAATACAGATATGATCCAATCCGCATCCCTCACCACAAACTCAGCTCCAAGTTCATCCAATCGCGTCTGAAGCATGTCTTTGAGCGACACCGCACTCCCCTGCCATAATGCACTCTCGGCTTTCCGGGGCTGAATAGCGACCTTTGCTCCTGTTAACCGCTCATCCTCTAAAAGGTATTGAACAAGATCATTTTCCCAGGCTTGGTCTGAATTCTCTTCGTTCATCATCCATTGCCAGCCTACCGGAAACATATGACGCAAAAATAACGGCTGCACCTCAGCAAACTGTCGCTCAATTTGTTGTGGCTCTTGGGGCAGAGTGACCAGCAGAACTTCTCCTGGGACAAGTACAGCACTCTTAACCGAACCAAATAATCTGCGCAGCTCCTCTTGTGCATACGGAGCGAATCCATGATTCGCTGTACACACATATCGCGCCGATGTGATGGTCTGCGCCTCATCTGTATTATCTATATGAATATTCAAGTTGTGCAACCTCTCTTACTTTCCAGCACGCTGTTCTTCCTGACGCGCAATAGCATCCAGTCGCTCGAACGGAATCGGGCAGTTATGCAGCACGACGTGCTCCGGTTTATTTTGATATAAAATTTCGTACATGCTCTTCTTACCGCACATGCTTGAAGTGTGTAAATAGATTTCACGGGGATACAGGCCTTCCCTGGCAATCGCAACCGCCACTTCGGTACCTGTTTTCTCGTCCGGGCCCATATCATGGTCCAGCGATAAAATATCAACTTCAGTCAATCGCAGCAGCTCAATGCACTCCTCCACCGAGCGAGCTAATGTAAACCCTTTTGGACATCGTCGAAAATCGTCCATATATACATGAATCACGTTATTCTTCCTTTCCGCTGTTATTCCAGCACTAACTCTCGGCCCACCGCCTTATCAGCTCCATATCCTCTCTATACGTTCCATCCGCTCCAGTAGCGGTCTCTAAAATAAACGGTACATGCCGGATGGCATCCATCTGCAGTAACCGTCTGAAACCTGATTCTCCTATAAATCCTTGCCCGACTCTGGCATGGCGGTCCTTCCGAGAATGAAGCGGGTACCTGGAATCATTCAGATGAACGACCGAGAGAGCTTCCCAGTATCCAAGCCGCTGAGCCTTAGCCGCAAATTCATCATCTTTCTCCCCCATCCACATTCCCGCAGCAAAGGCGTGACAGGTATCAAGACAGAACCCAATCTGCTCGGGAGAATCACATAGCTTGCGAATCTGAACCATCTCTTCCAGCGTCATTCCCATGTCCCCATGGTCCCCCGCCTGGTTCTCGATGAGCAGCTTGGCCTGGCCTGGCCAATTTGCAAGCACTTTATTTATACATTGTATAATATTTTGATAATTTTGTAAGGGGTTTCCAGCCTTATTTGTGCCAAAATGAACTACTATTCCGATAGAACCGCAGGCTTCAGCGATCTCCAGATCGTTCCGCAGCGATTCCGCCACCCTTTGAAATAGTCCGTCTCCGTTGCCCGGGTCAGCCGCCAAATTGCTCGGGTAGGGCGTGTGGGCCACGGACACAATATGATTTGTGAGACAAAGCTGGCGGCAAGCCTCAGCATCTCGTGCATCGAAAGACTTGACCGACAGACCCCTTGGATTTTTGGGAAAATACTGAAAAGCCCCTGCTCCCATCTGCAGCGCTGTCTTTGCAGCACCGGAGTATCCGTAACGAATGCTGAAATGTCCGCCTACTTTAATCTCATCGATCATGCTGACAACCCGGGCTGTAGAACACTTTACGCCCGCCCATTTCTGTCTTTACGATCTGATCTCCGCAGCGGGAACAAGTCTCCCCGCCCCGATCGTATACCTCACAGATATCATTGGAACCGCCTGTCAAGGTATCCCCCTTAAATACGGGCATTTCCATATAACCTCCGGCTTCAGTCGCCTTAACCAACACCTCACACATCGCATGGTACAGACGCGAGAAATCTGCTGTATCAAAGTTTTGCAGCTTGGCTGACGGCCGCAGTCCAGTCGCAAATGCGATTTCATCCGCATAACAGTTACCGATCCCCGCGATAATATCCTGATTCACCAAAGCGGTCTTCAGACTGCTGCGACGATGCTGTAGAAGGCTGATAAATTTCTCTTCGTTCATTCTCCGTCCGAGTGGCTCCGGTCCCAGATGAGCCAGCGCTTCTTCCGCTTCCTTGGCACTGAGGATATGTAGATACCCCAGCCTTAATCCCATGAAATATAGCACAAGGTCAGGGCCGAAGGTAATCTCTATCTGGGTAGTCCGCTTCGGACGATCCTCGGATGAGCCCAGATACATCAGTCCGCCAAGCATCAGATGCAGCAGCAGACGACGTCCGTTGTCCAGATGGAACAAGAGATGTTTCCCGCGCCGCTCCACAAACACGACTTGTCTGCCCAGCAGCCCGGAGCGGAAAGCCTCCGCCTCTACGTTAATCGATTTCTCACGGTTAACCGTCACGGCAGTGATCGATAAGTCTAAGATATGCTGTGATAGTTGTACTTTATAATTTTCCATTTCCGGCAGTTCCGGCATGGCTCATCTTCCCTTCATTCTTATGTTTAGAGGTGGTTCAGAGAATCCACTTGTGACTACAAGGTCAAATCGGTAGGCCTCCTCGACAGCGAATCTTGAATTCGCTTTGGCCCTTAAAAGCCCCTTCCGCACACCAACTTGCGAACCTCATCGAGGTCACCACAGATCACATCGGGCTGAATCCCTGTTCCGGCAACATACTGTTCCAGATTTTGCTCTGTGGTTACACCAGTCAGCACCAGTATCGTACCGCAGCCAGCATTGACCCCGGCCGATATATCTGTCAGCATATTATCGCCAATGACTGCGACCTCTTTATTGCGGAGGCCCAGCCGATCGATTGCGAATTTCATCAAGATTCCCGACGGCTTGCCGATCACGATCGGTTCGACACCCGATGCCGCCTTAATCGCCGCAGCGATAGTACCTGCTCCTGGCATCAGTCCATCCTGTGCTGGCAACTGCAGGTCGGGATTAGTCAGCACATAACGCGCACCGCTCGCGATCGTCCGAGCCGCCTTCGTTAATTTCTCATATGTAAAAGAACGATCAATTCCCTGAATCACTACATCAGGATGCTGCTCATCACACGTGATTCCCGCCTCACGCAAAGCCTCCAGCAATCCATTCTCTCCAATCGGGGCTACTTTACTACCCGGGTATTGCTCAGCTACGTACTGTGCCGCAGCTACGGCCGAAGTGCATACATGTTCTTCGTCGGCAGGGATTCCCAATTGCTGTAAATGAGCTGCAACTTCTGCCGGTGTCCGTGAAGAATTGTTCGTTACGAACAGATAAGGGATATCAGCAGCCTGGAGATCTGATATCAATCGATCCGCTCCAAGTATCATACGGTTTCCATGATATAAAGTTCCATCTAAATCTATAAGATAAGCCTTCCAGCCGGCTGTTAATTTGCTCATCGTTTTACCCTCCTCTGTATCAAATATCATTGTACATGGAAAACAAAAGGACAAGCAAATTTCCGAACAATTCGCTGTCAAAATAAACAGTAAATGGGATGTACCCCTGTCAAACTACCGTGTTATCCCGTCTGGCCGCGTCGAACAAAATCGAAGTGGAACTATCCCGTTTCCCGGATTTAGCAAACTTTGCAATCGCCTGTCAAATCCTGCGCTTTCCCGGAAAATAATTCATCAAGGCTATTATTTCCCACCCTGTTCTTCCTCACCAGCTCGTGCTACCGGGTACGTCACATGCTCTCTTGCCAGTTCGGTATTTGCGAAGGTATGCTTCGCTTCAACAAGCAAACGGTGGAGCTGTTCCTCGGATTTATACCTTGAACTGAAATGCGTAAGATAGAGCTGCTTTGCGCCTGCGGCTTTCGCCGCTTTAGCAGCCTGCTTTGCGGTGCTATGATGATAATCATGGGCTGTCTGCGCTAATTCATCGAGAAAAGTGGATTCATGAACCAAAACATCGGCTCCCTCTGACAGACGGATCACAGCCTGACAAGGGCGCGTATCTCCAAGGATCGTGACGATTCTGCCTTGCTTAGGTTTGCCCAACACTTCATCCGGCGTTATGATAACACCATCTGGGGCCTCCACGCTTTCCCCCCGTTTCAGCTTGCCATATAGCGGACCTGGCTTGATCCCGTGACTGGCAAGTATTACAGAATCAAGCTTGCCCGGGAGGTCCCTCTCGATGACCCGATAGCCATAGCTTGCAATCCGGTGGTCCAGCAGTTCGGACTCGATGCAAAAGGTCTCATCCTCAAAGATTGTCCCACCTTCATGTTCAACGATATCAAGTCGATAGTCGATTCTTGATTCGCTAATATTCAGGGAGGTCGTTATATATTGCTTTAGCCCCGGCGGACCATATAGGGTCAACGGTGTATTTCCTCCCTGATAGGCCCTGCTCGAGACCAGCCCTGGCAGCCCGAACAGATGATCACCATGAAGATGCGTAATGAAGATCTTCTCCAACTTGCTAAGCTTGAGGGGCGAGCGAAGTATTTGATGCTGGGTCCCCTCTCCGCAATCAAATAACCAGAAGCTGCGCCGTTCATCAAACAGGCGGAGCGCCAGCGATGTTACATTGCGCTCCAATGACGGAACCCCGGCATTTGTGCCCATGAAATATAATTCCATGAATCTAACCTCCTTAAGGCTTATAGCCCTTCAAATTGCCCGAGAACCCTCCGTAAACCGGAGGGTTCTCGCTATTCAATCTAGGCTTTATCTACATTAAAGTATTGAGCCTGAGGATGCGCAAATACCATGGCAGAGACGGAAGCCTCCGGCTCCATCATAAATCCTTCCGTCAGCTCAACGCCGATATCCTCCGGCTTCATCAGCTCGAATAACGGGCCTTGATCCTCCAGATTCGGACATGCCGGATATCCAAAGGAGACTCTTATACCTTGATATCTGGCTCCATGGCGCTGCTTCATCGTCATATCCTGAGGATCCGGGAAGCCCCAAATATCGCGCATAATATGATGCACCCGTTCGGCAAGAGCTTCAGCCGTCTCCAAAGCAACGGCCTGCAGCGCATGCGACCGCAAGTAATCTCCGCTGTCCTTCCATTTCTCTGACAATTCACGGACACCTTGTCCAGCCGTAACGACGAGGAAACCTACATAATCCATCATACCACTATCCACAGGCTTGAGAAAATCCGCCAGGCATAAATACGGTTCAACCTGTTGTCTTGGGAAGCTGAAGGTTTTGAGAACTTTACTGTGATCTTCCGGAGCGTACACGATAATATCATTGCCTGATGATTGTGCCGGGAAGAAGCGATACATTGCATTCGCCCGAATAATACCGTCACGGGCGGCATGTGCCAGTATCTCGTCCACCGTCTCTTTCAATTGAACGGCCTTCGGATCGTTCTTGGCGAGCAGCTGCTCCACCGAGCCCCGCAATCCCAAATGATGGCCTAAGAGCATTTGCATGTTAATATACGGAATAATGTGCTGAATCGGATAATCTCTTAAAATATGACGTTCCAGATCAGGCGGCTGATATACCGGCACATCCAGCGATATTTTTGAGCGTTCAACCCGGGTTAGCTGTGGCAGCGGAGCCTTCTCGGCGACCTTGGAATCCGCTTCTTTCTCCACTTCCATGTCCAGCCGCATCTTCTCACGCTGTTCCTTATCCATCAGCTTATTGGCCAGATCGAGCCCATCCATCGCATCCTTGGCATAAACGACAAGTCCATTATACTCGGGACGAATCCTTGTCCTTGTGAATTTGCGTGTCAGCGCCGCTCCGCCAACCATGATCGGCACATCGATTCCTGCTCCGCGCAGATCTTGAGCGGTAGCAACCATCTGCTGCGCCGACTTAACGAGCAGACCGGATAGCCCGATCGCATCGGCTTTCTCCTCGCGGTAAGCTTCAATAATACGCTCCGGTGGTACTTTTATGCCCAAATTCACGATTTTGTAACCGTTATTGGAGAGAATGATTTCCACCAGGTTTTTACCGATATCATGCACATCGCCCTTCACGGTAGCCAGCAGGATCTTGCCTTTGACAGATGTCTCATTCTTCTCCATAAAGTCCTCCAGGAAGGCTACGGACGCCTTCATGACCTCAGCACTCTGCAGCACCTCCGCCACGATAAGCTCGTTGTTGTTGAATAGCCGTCCGACCTCTTCCATGCCTGCCATCAGCGGACCGTTGATGACCTCAAGCGCGCTGTAGCGATTCAACGCTTCCTCCAGATCGGGAATCAGTCCTTCTTTTGTGCCTTCTACTACGTAAGAAGCGAGCCGCTCCTCGAGAGAAAGATTTATCGCCTTCTCCTTCTTCTCTACCTTCTTGTTACGGAAAGCAGCAACAAACGCAGCCAAAGTCTCGTCATTCGTATTATAGATCAGCTCTTCAGCTAATTTACGTTCTTCCTCTGGAATGGAAGCATAACGTTCCAGCTTCTCGGTATTCACAATCGCATAATCGAGCCCTGCCTTCGTACATTCATACAGAAAGACGGAGTTTAGCACCTCACGTCCCGCTTCCGGCAAGCCGAAGGAGACGTTGCTGATTCCAAGCACGGTATGACAAGCTGGCAGCTCCTGCTTAATTAGACGAATGCCTTCGATCGTCTCCTTAGCTGAGCCTATATATTGCTCATCTCCTGTTCCGACCGGAAACACCAATGGATCAAATATAATATCCTCCGCGGAAAGGCCATACTTGCCCACGAGCAAATCATGCGAACGCTTGGCCACTGCCAGTTTGCCCTCCCTCGTGATCGCTTGTCCTTGCTCATCGATCGTACCAACAACAACCGCTGCCCCATATTTGTGAATCAGCGGAGTTACGTTCTCGAATTTTTCTTCGCCATCTTCAAGATTAATGGAGTTAATTATCGACTTGCCCTGACAGTATGTCAGAGCGAGATCCAGCACCTTGGAATCCGTCGTATCGATCATCAGCGGCACCTTCACCTTCTTGGCTACAAGCTCCAAGAAAAGCTGTATATCCTGGGCTTCATCGCGATCCGGGTCCTGGACGCAGACATCGATGACCTGAGCTCCATTCTTCACTTGAGCACGGGCGATCTCCGACGCCTCCTCATATTTGCCCTCGACGATAAGGCGTTTGAACTTGCGCGATCCGAGGACGTTCGTTCTCTCTCCAATCATATACGGACGGTTGTCCGCTTCAACATAAACGGGATCTATACCGGATAATGCCGGCGGATGCTCGCCGCGAATCGCTCTCGGTTCATAGCGGCTCATCTTATCCGCCATAGCAGCAATATGAGCCGGGGTCGTCCCACAGCAGCCACCTGCGATGTTCAGCCAGCCTTGCTCAGCAAAACCTGCCAGCTTCTGGGCCAGCGAATCCGGTGATTCGTGATAATTACCATTCTCATCAGGCAGCCCGGCATTTGGATAGCAGCTTATCGCCGTTCTGGCCATATCGGATAAAGTTCTGATATGATCACGCATGAATTCGGGTCCTGTTGCACAGTTGAGTCCAATCGAGATCGGCTTCAAATGCTCCAGCGAGATATAGAAGGCTTCGATATTCTGTCCAGCCAGGGTCGTTCCCATCGGCTCAATCGTACCAGATATCATCAGCGGCAGTCTGATTCCGGACTTCTCATAAGCTCGGGTAATTCCGATGCTTCCCGCCTTTACATTTAACGTATCCTGTGATGTCTCAAGCAGCAGTACATCGACGCCCGCCTCGATGAGTGCCAGCGCTTGTTCTTCATAACTGTCTATCAGTTCGTCAAAAGTTACTCCACCTGTAACCGACAATGTCTTTGTCGTGGGGCCAAGCGCACCAACAACATAACGCGGATGATCCGACGTGCTATATTTATCAGCCGCAGCAATCGCCAGACGCGCAGCCGCCAGGTTAATCTCGCGCGCTTGGTCCTGCAGCCCGTATTCGGCAAGGACTATGGAGGTGGCGCCAAATGTATTTGTCTCAATTAGATCGGCTCCCGCTTCCAAGTATTGCTCATGAATGTTCTGAATCACATCCGGACGGGTGAGCACAAGCATTTCATTACAACCGTCCAGGTCTTCCCCGCCAAAATCGGCCGGTGACAGGTCCTTCTGCTGAATCATGGTGCCCATAGCCCCATCGAGGATTAATATTCGTTCTTTCATTCTGGACTCTAGACTTGGTTTACTCATGTTCAATCCCTCCCGCAAAACGTTAAGTTTTAGTGTATCAGAAGTCTGCCATTAAGAAAAGATGCAATTGCAAATCGGAAAGTGCGCGCCATGACTGACCTTAGCACTGAATTTGAAGCGTTGACTCAAACGCGGCCATCCCATCACAGCAGATATTTAACTCTATGAAAAGTCACTTAATGAACAGGTAATCGCATCAAGCTAATGAGAATTGGAAACACGAATAAATTTCGTAAGGAAATTAAAAACGTTCGTAATTCTCTGCGTTTTGCTTGAATGAGTAAAACGCGGCCTTCTCCCTCTGCACTTCGTTCTGTGCCGAACTAATATGGCCCTCTATCCCCTAAGGAATGAGGGGCCGCCTTTACAAATATGCAACACAATGAAGACATAAAAAAACTGCCCCTCGTAATGAAGAGCAGTCTTTAAATACAACATTTTGCATCCTTAGCTTTACTCATGAACTGTAAATTTCTCCGATGGCATCGAATGCTGATCTCTGGCCGTAACATGGGAGATCACTTGATAGTTGCCCGCCTCTTTAAAGGTCTTCTCCAGCACGTAGGTTCCCTCTCCAGCGCTCTTAACGGTGACTTTACTATGCTGTTCCTCGGGATCCCCGTCCTTCCAGATCTCAAACATAACCTCTTTCGCGTCATCTACCGTCTTCCCTTGTTGCGTAACCTTGGCCTCAAAACGAACCTTCTCGCCTGCTTGAATCTCCGTCGGATTCACTTGAAGTTCCACCTGAATGGGTTCCATAGCCATGTTGTCTGCATGATTGTCGGATTTTTTATCTCCACAACCACTAATCACAATGAGAACAAGTGCGAATAACAGAACACTCCAGCCTCTTCTCCGCATGCTATCTTCCTTTCCTCATGAATCTTAACAACGAGATCTTTTAAGCTAATTCGTCCATAATCTGGTGCAATTGGGACAGGTGAGAAATTTCATAATTCGGCACAATCTCATCATTACGGGTCTTCTCATCCCGATTGATCCAAACGGCTTTAATGCCAACGCTAAGGGCTCCGCGAATATCGGTCGTGAGCTTGTCCCCAACCATTAAGGTTTCTTCGGGCTCTGTTCCTAATTGCTCAAGCGCATGCCTGAAAATCGTGGAATCCGGTTTGCCTTTGCCAAAGCTGCCGGAGATAATGATCTTATCGAAGTAACCGGATAGTTCCGGCACTCCATCCAGCTTCTCTTGCTGCAGGGCAGGGCAGCCATTCGTTAATAGAAGCAGCTTAACCTTCCCTTTGAGCTCCTGCAAAATTTGGAACGTCTCTTCATATACATAAGCACGTCCCCGGCGTTCTGCAGCAAAGCCTTCCGCAAGCTCGGCAGCTAATTCTTCGTTAGCGATGCCTAGGGCAAGCAAGCCGCGATGCCAGGATTCCTTGCGATAGATCGGTGCCAGCTCTTCAAGCTGACGGAACTCCGGCTGTTCCCCAGCAGAGAAGTTAGCCCAAAGCCCTTCAAATGGATTGATCCCGATCATTTTCGTAAAAGAAAATGTCTCATAGGATTCATACAATTCCCTAGCTTCCCTGCGGACAGCTGCTTCCAGTTCTGTCGGGTTGCAGCCTGTTACTGCTTCAGCCTTGCGGCAGGTCTCCTCGAAAGCCTCTTTTACGCTCCGGTCATCCCAGAGCAATGTATCATCCAAATCAAAGCATACCGCTTTTATGGTCACTTCGACCACTCCTCCCTCTCCCATGCCAAAATGCATCACTTGCTATGCGCTCTCCGGAAATTTCTTATTCTCTCTCAAACGGAACATGATGAGTATGTGCGAACTGCTCCAGGCGGTCTCCCATAGCTGCCGTATCAAACTGATTGCGGGTACGATAGAATACCCAGTTCGCATCCTTGATCTTGGGCACGATCATAATCTTCTTGCGGCTCACTTTGATTTTGCTAATGTTGCCCGCTTCCAGAATACGATCGCGGTTGTACTTGGTTGTATATACCCAGTTCTTGTTAATCCGTAGGTAGGGTCTTCTCATGAACAAAGTGAAGGCAAGCAGTAAGTACAGCCCAATCGTCAGCCAATAGAGCCAGGTACTCATATCTGCTGAATTACCGATCATTCCAACGGTTGAATACAACAAGGCGATGAACACTAACACGCCCGGCAGGATGATATTTCGCCCCCGGAAAATGTCGCCCTCCCCTCTTGCACCCAGCGATCTCCGCGGATCGGATGCCTTGCCTGTCGTAATCGTAGGCCCTTTCCCTTTTTGGTTCAGTCTTTTTTGATTGCGTTCTACTTTTCTGTCAAATGAACCCATACTTTGTCCTCCTCATATTAATAGCGCTATCAACATGATAAGCCTACGCCTTGTCCAGCCCATCAAGCCCCGTACATGTCGCAAGCCACATGTTATGTATAGCCAGCCCCAGGGGCCGGCTTATTCATCGACGATTTCGATTTGTTCTAATCTTTGACGGAAATTCGCCCGGAAATTCTCGAGATATCTCTCGCGTAGCTTCGCTCTCTCCAGAATCTCTTCTTCGGTTAATCCAACAGATTTATGTTTGCGGGCCAATTCATTGATTCGCGCAACAACAGATTCTATATCCATAATTCCCTCCCCAAGTCGTTAATCTTTTATGATTACAGCTCTCATCCTCATAATATAGAAAGGTTCAGATGCAAGCCGCATTTACTACTCATGCAAAGCAACAATTATTCATACTCTGACATGAGAAAAAGAGCTTGTCAAGGCAGTGCCGCCTTTAGTGCAAGCTCTCTTCATTATATAGTAATTTTCCTTCATCGTAAAACAGTATCGACATTCATTTCGCGGACTTGTCAGAACGAACCTACAGCAGCTCAATTAGGGAGAACCAGCACTTCTCCGGCTTGTATCGAACTTACATGCTTTCCATTAACACGTCTAATTGAATCTATATATTTTCTAATGTCTTTGCCTTGGGGTTTATGCTCGGAAGCAATCTCCCATAACGTATCACCCGGCATCACAATAACTGTCTCCAACGGTTTCTTATCCGCATTATCATTTGATGAGGCAAAAGCCGAGACTACTCCTGTACAGGTTAACAATAGCAGTACTAGCACCAGCATCGTTCTCTTAGCGGTTCTAGAAAGATGGGCACTCCGGCTCCCTGACGAAATAGCAGATTTATGAACTGGCTCCGTATAAATACTCTTATAAGTGCTATATTTAAGCATTTTCCTCACTCCAAACAAGTGTTCTTATTACTGAAATTAATATAACACGAACATTTGTTTGATTCAATACTTTTTCGAACATTCGTTCTCTATTTTTTTTGCAGCATTTTACGGCTTCTATTCGGCAGATAGTTATAAAACGGGATTAAAAACGCATATGTTAGAACTTATGTTTGTACGAACGGCAGTTCTATGTTATAATTTTTCCAAACGTTACTAAGTGGAGTTGATTGGTTATGTCTAAGGTGTCCAGCCGCCAGCAAGCAATCTTGGAATTTATTCGCAGCGAAGTACGAACGAAAGGATATCCGCCCTCCGTCCGTGAAATTGGAGAAGCCGTTGGACTAGCCTCCAGCTCTACGGTACACGGACATCTGGATCGTCTGGAGAAGAAAGGATTCATTCGACGCGACCCTACCAAACCGAGAGCTATTGAGCTGCTTGGCGAGGAATCCGAAAGCGCCGGCCTGTTCGCCCATTCGGTGGCACGCGTTCCTGTCGTCGGCAAAGTAACAGCAGGCGTGCCGATCACGGCAACCGAGAATATAGAGGATTACTTTCCGCTGCCTAATCATTATGCGAACGATGGCGAGATTTTCATGTTATCCGTTGTCGGCGAGAGCATGATTGAAGCCGGAATTCATAATGGCGATTATGTTATCGTAAGACAACAGCAGACCGCGAATAACGGCGATATCGTCGTAGCGATGACTGAGGAAGATGAAGCAACGGTCAAGACCTTCTACAAGGAAAAGGATCATATCCGTCTTCAACCGGAGAATTCGACCATGGAGCCCCTGCGTTTGAAGCATGTAAGCATCCTCGGCAAAGTCATCGGCCTCTTCCGGGATTTTCATTAATCTTCATGTAATACAATGGATTGTGCCTGTCTGAACAAATCCCCATCGAGCGGGAAAATAGAAGCGATCCGTCAAAATTGACAGCAAGCGCCTAGTATCAACGGTTTATGCTGCAACGATGACATAAGGCATCCCATCAGGGATGCCTTTTTATGTTGTCATTTTTTACGATTCGTCTTTTAACGCAAAGTCCGCTTCTAACTCGTTGAATAAATTTTATTTTGTAACTGGGCCGCTGCCCAGTTGCTTTATAGGCATGAGCATAGAATGGCCTATAAATTAAATTGGGAGGTAATTTTTTGAGCAATTATCCTATGATGTACCAAATGCCCACAATGGCTAATATGTCTAATATGCCCAATACATCTAACATGCCCTATAAGCATCACATGCCTCAATCTATCGTTGTTCACCCTGTAGATCATTGCGTCGTCGAGTGTTTGATGTCACTTAAGGGGAATGTTGTCGTTCTTGAAACTACCCGCGGCAGACTTGACGGATGCCTCATCGATGTCAAACCAGACCATGTCGTGCTTGAAGAAAGACATAAGAAGTTTATTGTTCGCATTTGCGAAATTGTTTGGATTATGCCTGATTAATAGAACATAAGGGGGATCTCCCCCTCCTATCCTCACCTTCTAGCATGCGAGTCTGACCCAAATGCTTCAAAAGGTCAGCAAATCAGAATACAACTCCGTCCTTGGGCTTCCCTGCGGGAAGTTCTAAGGACATTATTTATGTTCCGGGACAGGCTAAAGGTATTCAATACACCATACCAGTTCCTTGTTGCCTCCGCCTACTTGACCCTCTTCTTTATTATGCTATCGTATTTATTGTAAGACACTGGAAATCACATAATCCCCAAATAAGTAGTATCCGTGAGAGGCATTAAGCCGATCTGGTTCGTTCTTACTCATTTATACACGATTCAACCAAATTTTTTTAGCTCTGAAGGACATATTGCCGGGGATTATACGTAGGACGAGAGTCAGAGATGTTGTTCGCAAGAGCGATTGGGGATGACCCTAAATTCCCCCAAAAATCAAATGGAACCATTTGGTTTACTTAAACTTATGATTCGCTAATAAGAGCTAATAAGGAGTGATCATATATTTTACTTTAGCCTATTATTAGGTATCGTCGCGATTGCCGTAGGCATATATGCCATTAAAAATCCGTATTCTTGGTGGTTTAAAAGAATCGGGGATGACAGGGATCCCAGTGAAGCAAGGATTTTATATGTAAAGTTTGCAGGAAAAGCAGTTATCATGTTGGGCGTAATAATTATCATTTTAGGCGTGCAGCATCTTTCTTGATGTGACTATATACTACTACGCGATAATGGGGTAAGAAACGTGAAATTTCTAGTTTTTGCTTCCAGTCTGACTGCACTGATTTTTTCAATCGTGGCTTTTGTGCGTACAATCAAGCGAAGGTAACTAAATATTATCTTACATTCAATATCCGCCGCGGTCCTTTCTAAAGCAAGTTGTATCAGAAAATAAATAAGCTCCGCCGGCATAAAGCCAGCGGAGCTATTGACCCGGTGTCATCGGATTTCGATTGCGCTACAAATGACACCGTAGTCACGCAACTAAAACGAATCAATTAAATAAAGAAGGCCCTTGTAATGATGACAAGCAGAATGAAGAGCACCAAAATTGCTGCTGTTGATGTAAACAGTCCTCCTCCGAATCCACCGCCGCAACCTACACCGCCAACGACTTCACCCATGTGTGCTTACCTCCTTGTTTTAAAGTACACCCTATCCTATTCAACTTTTGATAAACAGTTTGGACATATTCACCTATTTTCCGTCTATATAGTACATACTTGTACCATTTTAGGATGGGCAACAGTTATCGGCTTGTAGTTAGGTCAGGCATTTGTTGGGCACTTTGTTGGACATCTGCCGGGCACTTTGTGAATCCAGCCTTGCAGCTTATATTTCGCCCAACTATAAAAATCCCCCACGCCATACGGCGCAAGGGATTCCTCGATTAGTACAAAGTCATATATTGGTCGCGTTCCCATTGGTGGACTTGCATGCGGAACATATCCCATTCGATGGCTTTCAATTCATAGAAGTGGGTCATCGCATGATCGCCAAGCGCTTCAGCCATGATGTCGCTGCGCACCAATTCACCAATCGCTTCCTTGAGGTCTACTGGCAAGCTTGGAATACCTTCTTCGATCCGCTCTTCATCAGACATCACATAGATGTTACGATCAACCGGTTGAACAAGCGGCAGCTTTCTCTTGATGCCATCCAGACCCGCCTTAAGCATTACAGCAAGGGCAAGGTATGGGTTAGCAGCCGGGTCAGGGTTGCGGACCTCAACGCGAGTACTAATCCCGCGGGAAGCCGGAATACGAATCATCGGGCTGCGGTTGCTGGAGGACCAGGCTACATAACATGGTGCTTCATAACCGGGCACGAGACGTTTATAAGAGTTCACAGTTGGGTTAGTTACAGCGGCAAAAGCGCGCGCATGGGTCAAAATACCGGCCATGTAATGGCGAGCGTCCTGGCTCAGGCCAAGCTCATCCTTCTCATCATAGAAAGCATTTGTCTTCCCCTTGAACAGGGATTGGTGACAGTGCATTCCGGAACCACTCACGCCATACAGCGGCTTCGGCATAAATGTAGCATGCAAGCCATGCTGACGAGCGATCGTCTTAACAACCAATTTGAAGGTTTGAATTTGGTCAGCAGCTTTAATGGCCTTCGCATATTTGAAGTCAATTTCGTGTTGGCCAGGAGCTACCTCATGGTGGGATGCTTCGATTTCAAAGCCCATTTCTTCAAGCGTTAGCACGATCTCACGGCGGCAGTTCTCACCAAGGTCCGTCGGTGCAAGGTCGAAATACCCCCCTTGGTCATTCAACTCCATAGTGGGGTTGCCCTTCTCATCCGTCTTGAACAGGAAGAATTCTGGCTCAGGGCCGACATTCATCGAAGTGTAGCCCAGCTCTTCGGCTTCCTTCAGCACACGCTTCAGGATATTGCGCGGGTCACCGGCGAATGGCGTACCATCAGGCATGTACACATCGCAGATTAAGCGGGCAATCCGATCCTCGCTAATCCAAGGAAAGATAACCCAGGTTTCCAAATCCGGAACCAGATACATGTCAGATTCTTCGATCCGCACATAACCTTCAATGGATGAACCGTCGAACATCATCTTGTTGTCCAGCGCTTTCTCCAACTGGCTTACCGGAATTTCTACGTTCTTAATCGTTCCGAGCAAATCTGTAAATTGCAGACGGATAAAGCGGACATTCTCTTCTTTGGCGATTCGCAGAATATCTTCCTTGGTGTAACTCACGCTAACATCTCCCAACAGTTATTTTAATTTAAAATAGCGGGATAATTCCCCCTGGATTAATGAAACCTGACCAGGACGTTGCTTCGTGAACAATTCCTGCTTCAGCATGCGATAGAGCTCAGAAGTCGGTATTTCCTTGCGTTTTTCTTCAGTGTCCCGCGTCATTACAGTTGCTTCTTCAGATTCGCCATTAGCCGGAGCAATCACCTGCTTAATACCAGCAATATTAACTCCCTTATCAATCAAGGCTTTAATCTCGAGCAGACGTTCCACATCATTAAAGGAAAACAGACGTTGGTTCCCGGATGTGCGCGCGGGTACAATCAACTCATGCTGTTCGTAATAACGAATTTGCCGAGCTGTTAAATCCGTAAGCTTCATCACGATACCAATCGGAAACAAGGCCATATTTCTGCGAATTTCGTCACTCATCGCTCTCAACCTTCCAGTTTAATTATCATAAATTAATGATATGTAAGTTATTCTGACATGTCAATAGTAGTGTCAGGTTTACTCACAAGAATTTTATAGCAGATGACGATCCTTCATCGTCTGCAATGCGGTCAACAGACCGAACTTAACGTGGGAGTAGGTAAGTCCGCCCTGCATATAAGCGATATAAGGTTCACGAATCGGCGCATCCGCGGATAACTCGAGACTTCCCCCTTGAATAAACGTTCCCGCCGCCATAATAACCGGATGTTCATACCCCGGCATATCCCATGGCTCAGGCACAACATGTCCGTCAACAGCTGCTGCCCGCTGAATGCCTTGAACAAAAGCGATCAGATGCTCCGAGCTGCTGAAGGAGATCGCCTGGATCAGATCCGTACGCGGATCATTCCAGCGTGGCTTACTATCAAAGCCAACTCTCTCGAATAAGGCTGCAGCCAGAATACTTCCCTTAACGGCTTGTCCTACGATTGTTGGAGCCAGGAACAAGCCCTGGTAGATCCCCCGAGTCGTACCCAGCATGGCACCAACTTCTCCGCCGATGCCCGGCGCAGTCAAACGATTCGCCGCCAGCTCCACCAGTTCAGCTCGTCCGCAAATATATCCGCCGGTCTCGGCCAGCCCACCGCCGGGATTTTTGATCAGTGAGCCTGCCATCAAATCGACTCCTACTTCTGTTGGCTCCTGCTCCTCGGTAAATTCTCCATAGCAGTTATCGACAAAAACGATACAGCTTGGGGACAATGACTTCACGCGCTTTACCATCTCGCCAATTTGCTCTACGGTGAAGGAATCTCGCCAATCATATCCACGCGAGCGCTGGATACCGATCACCTTTGTCTGGGGCGTTATTTTCTCGGCCACCATATCCCAATCGACCATGCCGTCAGCCCGCAATGCCACATCGTCATACATGATTCCAAAATCCTGCAAAGAACCCGTTCCATCCCCAGGCTTGCCGATCACCTTATGCAGCGTATCATAAGGCTTGCCTGTAATATAGAGCAGCCCATCCCCAGGACGCAGCACGCCAAAAAGCGCTGTAGAAATAGTATGCGTACCGGAAGCAAAATGCGGGCGAACCAGCGCCGCCTCTGCGCCAAACACATCTGCATAGACAAGGTCAAGCACTTCGCGCCCCCGGTCGTTATAAGCATAGCCGGTCGAACCTGCGAAATGAAAATCGCTCACATGATGCTTCTGAAAAGCTTCGATCACTTTGAACTGATTTTTGTCCACAATACGATCCATTACACGGAACTGCTGTTCAGCTTGACGTTCCGCCTCTTCCATCCTGGTTACTATGTCTTCTGAAAATACCGCCATCCAACTTTTCTCTCCCTTATTCCCTCACATTCTCGCTGCACATCATTTGAAAAGCTGAACCTTATGGTACTGTCGGCCAACCGCTCCGGCAAAAATGCGGAACGGCCGTCCAACCGCGTCAACCACAGGTTCAACTTCTCGTCACAAGATCCAGGTCAACCAATTCCAGACAAAAAAAGCTATATCCTAAACAAACAAGACTGTACTGGAACTTTGCCTCCCCCTGGAGATATCTAACTTCTATGTTTAAAATAACTCATTCAGTTTGAAGGAAACAGCTGCATAAATAAATGCTCAAGCAAATTACTTATCAAGCTTCAAGTCCTCGGTGCGAATCGTCATTAGCTCCAATTTACCGGGCGAGCCACCGCTATATTGATTCAGAATGCGCACGGCCTGATGCCGAATCGCACGCTCAATGACATTGCGGACATGTCTGGCATTGCTGAACACATGCTCGCCTTCCATCTTCTCCCGCAGCAGATGCTGTTTCAATTTAACAATCGCCTGCGGCATCAAAATATAGTCGCGTTCCTTGGCCATACCTTCCGCGATCTGAATCAACTGATCGATCGTGTAGTCCGGAAACTCCATTACAATCGGGAAGCGCGAAGGCAATCCCGGATTGGTGTCCAGAAAGAAATCCATCTCGTCGCAATACCCCGCAAGGATCAAAATGAACTGGTTCTTCGAATCTTCCATCGCTTTAACCAATGTATCAATAGCTTCCTTGCCAAAATCCTTCTCACCGCCGCGTGCCAAACTATAGGCTTCATCCACAAACAGAATGCCGCCCATCGCCTTCTTGACCAAATCGCGAGTCTTCTGGGCCGTATGCCCGATATATTCTCCTACCAGGTCTGCCCGTTCGACCTCGATCAGATGGCCTTTGCTAAGCACACCCATTTTCTGAAAAAATTTAGCCACTAATCGGGCGACGGTCGTCTTGCCGGTTCCCGGATTGCCTTTGAAGACCATATGGAACACCTGCGCCCCGGACAGCAGTCCAGCTTCTGAGCGCATTGAGGCGATTTGCAGGAGTGCAAATATCTCATACATCAATTCTTTAATATGATCCAACCCCACCAATCCGTCCAATTCCTTCTGCAGATCTGTAAACAGACTATTCTGCGGCACAACTTTGGCAGTTGGATGAGCTTCACTGTCCGGAACACTCTGCGAGACAACCGGCGGCTCCGAGTTGCGCAGAACAATATTGATTTGTCTTGAAGGCCTCTCCTCGGGAGGGCCACTTCTGGCCATTACTCGCCCTGACATAGCGTAGATCACCTCTTTATAGGGTAGGGGCTTACACATTTTTGAGGTTGTTTAAAAAGTCCCCTTTGATCACGAAGCAGCACTCGAAGCTTGAATTCATCCGAGCCTTCTGTTGCTTACGTACAAACTTCATACGCTCCGCTCCTCAGTCGCTAGCTTCACCCAACCTTCTCGGTGCTGAAAGTCTGACTTTTTAAACACGCACTTTAAATGTATTCTCTTTCCCCGTCCGATATTAGAAGTTTTGTCATTTCCAGCCAATAGCGAGCAATACAGAATCTATCTTCCATTTCGTATAAGCCAAAATTTCACGCAAGATGGTAGGAACACGCTTAAGCACATGCGTCTCTGTAAGCGATAGCTTGGGGTTGGAATAATCCAGCGCTTTCGCAATCTCATAAGAACGGTTGCCGTGAAAAGTGTGGGTAATAATCACCGCCGAGGTTAACCCCTGCTCCTCCATAATCTCCTTGCTGAATTTTAAATTTTCATAGGTGCTGGTCGCTTTGTTCTCAAGCAGAATCGCTTCCTTCGGAATACCGTGCTGCTCGAGGTAGATCGCCATTCCTTCCGCTTCTGTGTAACGGTAGTCCGGCTTGTCCAGCCCACCCGTCAGTATGAACGTGTGGAAGCGGCCGGCCTTGTAAGCAGCGATCCCTTGCTCAAGCCGCTCCTGCAGTCCCGGACTGGGCTGATCGCCCCACATCGCTGCACCAAGTATAATACCTACATCTGCAGGCACCGAAGCGGCAGTCGTCGCAGCCGTATTCCTGTATACACTGCCGATCTGAGCCAATGCATAAACCGACCATAAAATGCCGATAAGAATGCATGTCAACCCCATGCGCAGAACCCAGACGAATTTGCGTTTGCCCCTTCTTCTGTTCCCGACATACGGCGAGCTTGTGCGGTATTGAGCCATCATTAACCTCCAGGATTGCTAGAATCAGATTGAACGTAGCCGGTCCGGTAATGCTCAAGCGACATCGCAAAATAAGGGAACGCTTGATTCTTAATCAGTTTCATCACATCGCGGGCCGTCTCCTTCGCCAAATCATAGTCTCTAACGCTGATAAGACCGCGGCTCAGTGCATCATCCAACTCATCTTCATCCAGCAAGAACACCTCGCCGTTCTTCAGAACAACAATATCCAGGTACAAATCATCAAACCACGGGACACCCTGATCCGTAACACCCTGGGTTTTACATACGTCGATATACCATTCCACAATGCTTCCACGGTCATCAAACATCGCAGTTACTACATAGTGGGCTCCTTTAGGATAGTATTGAAGCCAGGTGTAACCCTTATCGGCAATGCGAAAGGTATGACCTCCATACGTCTTCCAAAGAGGGTCCCGCAGGGCATTAATGCCATAAAACGTGGCATAACCTGTAAATGTGTCACCTTCAACATACTTCGATTTGAACTGGCGCTGGGTCACGCGGCGCCAGTTCGCACGATCTCCGAATTTTCGCTTCATGTTCAAAACCTCTCTGGCACAATGTACTTTCAGCTTACCACATTTGAGGGGTTCACTCAAAAACGAATCTGCAAAAACCGCAAAAAAAATACGCAAAAGAACCCCGATGCTTTTGTAAGAACATCGGGGTTCTATCGCAATCCTATTTCTAACCTTTTCACATCTCGGTGTATCTATATCTTTGGGAATATCCTTGAGACCCGAGGCGGTCTACATTCCACCGGTACCGCTGTCCTGAACGCCAGTACTATTGCCGGATTGGTCGGTACCTGTACCTGGCGGATTGGTGCTGGAATCACCTGGGGTAGTCCCCGTAGATTCACTTCCATCGTTGCCCCCATTGCCGGGCTCAGTCCCGGTACCGTTTCCTGGTCCTGTTCCTTCACCGCCAGGAGGCTGTGTGCCGCCATTGCCGGACTCCCCCGTTCCCCCACCATTAGGTGGAGGCGTTATTTCACCGTTGCCGCCTTCACCAGGATTTGGTGTATTACCGCCATCTGGAGGCGGAATAATTTCGCCCTCTCCACCGTTATCTTCAGCAGGAACCGAGACCTGAGCGATGTTCGACGGCTGACTCTCGGCGTCGCTCGACGGATCGTAGACCGTTACATAATACTCATAATCGGTTCCTGGCGTCACAGTCAGGTCTTCGGCTGACGTGGTGACTACATCCATATAGCGCACAAATTCCGATGCCGCAGCCTCTCTCTTGTAGATGCGATAGTTCACACCAGGCTGATCCACACCCGTCCAGTTCAGGGTAACGGTTCCTGTTCCTTCATCGTAGGAACCGTTCAAATCGCCAGGTGCTGTAACTTGAACTTCTTCCTGCGGCGGCTCCGGAGTTTTCTCCAGGCTGGAAGGAACAGGGAAGTCCTTCACTGGAACACCTTTGAGCGCTTCCTTCATGATCGTCGCGAACAAGGACGCGGCTTGACCACTGCTGCCGTTGAGCAGGTGGTCCTTATCCGGTTTGTCATAACCCTCCCAAATTGCAGCTGTCCATTCCGGGGTGTAACCAACAAACCAGACGTCACGGTTCTTGCTGCTCTTCAGACCTGGAATACCATGCTGCGTCGTTCCTGTCTTACCGGCCAGCGGACGATCGATTTTAGCACGTCGGCCCGTCCCATCGTTAACAACATTCTGCAGCATCTGCGTCATGTAATAAGCGGTGGTCTCGCTAAATACCCGCTTTGACTTCGGCGGATTGTAAGTGAACAGATCCTTGCCGCCATGATCCTTAATCAGCTTGATGGAATAAGGTGCGTTATACTCCCCGCCATTCGCATACACGCTGAAGGCTCCAGCCATTTCCATGGTATTCGTACCATACGTAAGACCGCCGAGCGCAATCGCCAGGTTGGTGTCATTCTTATCCATCTTGATGCCCATTTCCTCGGCGTACTTCACACCTGTCTTAACTCCAACCTGATTTAATAACCATACGGCCGGGATATTCTCGGACTTGGTCAACGCCGTGGTCATATCGATCGTCTTGGAATAACCATGCAAGTTGCGCGGGCAATAGTCGCCGAAGCACTGCTTCTCATTGCTGATCTGCGAGTTCACATTAAACTTGCCGGACTCCAGCGCAGGACCATAGGACACGATCGGTTTGAAGGCTGAACCAGGCTGTCTGCGGCTTTCAATGCGACTGAAGCCTTTGCGCTGATAGTCGCGTCCGCCCAGCATAGCAATTAAGCTGCCATTTTGATGGTTCATAATAACGATCGAGGCCTGGACCTGCTGATCATCCTTGCTTTTCTCAAAGAAATCATCGTTGTCGAATGCTTTTTCAACCGCTTTTTGCGCCTGAGCATCCATCGTTGTATAAATTTTGTATCCACCGCGGTTCAGATCGTCTTCTGTCAGCCCGTACTTCTCCTCGGCTTCCTTAATGACATAATCCTTGAAAGCCAGATAGCTCTCGTTTTTCACCGGCGGAACATAATCATAATCCACAGCCTTTGCTTCATCGCGTTCTTCGGCCGAAATATAACCTTGCTCGAACATCAGATCAAGCACGACACCCCGGCGCTGCTTGGACAGTTCCGGATTGGCTACCGGATTGTACTTGGACGGGCCTTTCGGAATCGCCGCCAAGGAGGCAATCTGCCACAGCTTCAAATCTTCCAGATTGCTGACTCCGAAATAACGTTGTGACGCAGCCTTGATTCCATACGCTTTCTGACCGAAGAAAATCCGGTTCAAATAGAGTGTAATAATCTCATCCTTCGTCTTATGGTTCTCCAATGCCATGGCAATTGACATTTCGGTTGCTTTACGGAAGAAGGTTTTGTCGCGGCTCAAGAACATGTTCTTGGCCAGCTGTTGCGTAATCGTACTGCCCCCTTCAACGAGTGAACGGGCCATGACGTCCTTCACAGCAGCGCGTCCGATGGACCATAGGTCAACGCCTTTATGTTCATAAAAACGTCTATCTTCTGTAGCAACGAATGCTTTTTTCACAAGATCAGGGATTTTATCGGAGTCTACAGGCTCGCTGCGGTCCACCGACAATTCGCCCATCATATTTCCATTGCGATCATATACCTTCGAAGTTTCATAAATAAACAGCTTATCCTCATTTTCGCTCAGAATTCTCTCACCGTTGACGGTAATATAGAGATATCCCGCAATCGCGCATATAATGGCAATCGCTACAGTGAAAAATAACGTCCACATAATCCGTCTTGCCGTAAGTTTTCTCTTTTTTGTTCCTTTCGGCTTGGCCGGCTTGTGACTCGGGTTGCTGCTCCTTTCCAGTCTGGAAGGTCTCTTAGTAGACATTTTTCTCTGACTCCCTTCATACCAGTCTCACTTGACAGCAAAATCGACAGATGATTGTTTTTCTCTAATGACCAGTATTCTTAGTCGGAAAGAAAAGAACAACCTTTGATCAGGTTGCTCCACTCTTAGTCCTATACCTTTAAACGTACTGAAGGTCAAAAAGTTTCAAACTCCAAATTATACCTCTCCCGCAGACTCCTGCATCAGGGATACATTGCGCTGTGGCTGGAAGGTAGAAATCGCATGCTTATACACCATTTGCTGGCGTCCATCGCTGTCAATGACAATCGTAAAATTATCAAAGGCTTTGATCGTTCCGCGAATTTGGAAGCCGTTCGTCAAAAATACGGTTACGGGTATACTCTCTTTGCGAAGCTGGTTCAAAAATGTATCTTGGATGTTGATGGATTTGTTCATTCGTCGTACCCCCAATAGGATCAATTAGTATTTAGATTTATATTCAAGATTTAACTGAAACTTTCCTGCTATTATAGCACGTACAGCCTCTAAATTCCCGGAAAAATTTTTATGATCGGTCACATCCACCCAGGATATGTCCTTCATATGCCGAAACCAGGAGAGCTGTCTCTTCGCGAATCGTCTCGTATCCCGCTTCAGCTTGGTCACAGCATCCTCCAAGGGAACCCCATCTTCCAAGTGCTCGAGGATTTCCTTGTAACCCAAACCCTGCATAGAAATAAGGTTTCGGGTGAAGCCTTGGCCAAGCAAGCTTCTGACCTCATCTACAAGTCCGACTTCCATCATCTCATCGATTCGCTGCTCAATACGGTTATAAAGCATTTGACGGTCCATTGTCAAACCGATGATGCATAAGTTGTATGGAGACTGCTTATTCTGTGACTCCAACTGCGAGGATAAAGTTGTCCCGCTCAGATGATATATTTCCAAAGCCCGGATTACCCGGCGCACATCATTAGGATGCAGTTTCTCTGCAGATTTGGGATCGACAGCTGCTAATCTGGCGTGCAGCGTTTCGTTCCCTTCCTCATCTGCTATACATTGCATCTGCGAGCGGAATCCTTCGTCGCCGCCTGTATCTGTGAATTGATACTCATAACAGACAGATTCCACATACAGGCCCGTTCCCCCGACAATGAACGGCAGCTTGCCCCGCTCCCCAATCGCGGGAATCAGTTGCCGGCAGCTATCCTGAAACTGCGCTACCGAGAACGGTTCATCCGGATTGAGCACATCGATCAGATGGTGGGGGATTCCTTCCATTTCAGAAGGCTGTATTTTGGCGGTACCGATATCCATACCACGATAAACTTGCATGGAATCACCGGATATGATCTCACAGGAGAAGGCCTTGGCAATCTCAATGCTCAGCTTCGTCTTGCCGACTGCTGTCGGGCCGACCAGTACAAGCAAGTTCGGTCTGTCGTTAATCATCAAGTGAAATCACTCCGTAGACAATTTTGGTATGAGCGCGCCGGGCCTCCCGGAAGCCAAGTCTTGCAAACTCTTCGCTCCCCATCTTTTCTTTCAGCACAACGCTTCTGCGGGCAACCCGGCAGGCTTCCTTGACCGCCTCCTGACTTAACCCTTCATTGTTGGCAAAAGTACGAAGCGGGGAGATCGCTGCCGATTCCATAATCGGATGGCGGAACATAGGATCGAAATAGACGACATCCGCACTCTTGTCCGACATCCCCCGAAGCGCCTGCAAGTGATGGACATGCCTGGTCTCGATCCGCCGCAGCGCCGCGTTATAGTCAGCCACGCTCGACTCATAATACGCAAGACCTTCCGTTAGGAGCGCCCAGAGAGGTAAGGAATCTTCCAGGGCGAGAACTCGCCCGGAAGGCCCCGCGCCCAGAGAGAACACCGAAGAATCAGCGCCCAGACCAGCCGTGCAATCAATAATTGTATCGCCCGGGCGTACGCCAGCCGCTTCGAGCATCGCATCCGGCTCGCCGCGAAGAAGGCGCTTCCCCCGGACGAAAGCCATGCTGGGATGGAAGGAGAGCGGCTCCGCCCCTGTCCGATGCAGTCTTGCACCACCTGCCAGAATAACGAGAATATCGTCATCTCCGTAGCGCTCGGCCAATTTGGTCAGTGACATCCGATTTCGCGGAACAAATCTGGCCCCTGATTGCTTGGAGAGGGCCATCGCACGCTGCACCGACTCCTCAGCGCTATGTTCACCTGTTGTTATAATCAAAACATAAATTCCTCCGTTCACATAACCCGCTTGAACAACTTCTCCAGATCATAATTCGAGAATGAAATAATGATCGGCCGTCCGTGCGGACAAGTATAAGGCTGCTTGCAGGCGGCAAGCCGCTGCAATAAAGTATCTGCCTCTTCTGCCGTAATCTTCTGATTCGCCTTAATCGACGCCTTGCAGGATACTAAGGTGGACGATTTCTCCCGCAGCTTGGAGAGGTCGATCGCACGTTCGCTAAGCACCCATTCCGCCATCTCCTCGATGATCGAAGCTTCTTCCCCGCCCGGGAACCAGTACGGGTGTGACACGACGCGGAAGGTTCCCCCGCCAAAGTGCTCTAGGATCACCCCGACCTTTTCGAACCAGGATAATCTCTCCTTCAGCTTTTCACTGTCAGATGGCGTAAATTCAAGGGTAATCGGCAGCAGCAGCTCTTGGGAAGCATCCGCTGGATGCCCGAATTTCTCATAGTAATATTCGTAATTGACACGCTCGTGTGCGGCATGTTGATCGATCAAGTACAGGCCTTCCTGATTTTGTGCAATCAGGTAAGTGCCATGATGCTGACCGATCAGCTCCAGCTCCGGGAAGGCCGGCAATTCCGGCGCCTCCTGCGGAGCGCCGTATAGTGCCTGCGGCGCCGCGCCGCTTGCCGCTGGCGCGGCCTGCCCCCGGCCGCCCGGGGCATAGCTGCCCGGG
>NZ_QJOT01000026.1:0-54839 GCF_013393165.1 Paenibacillus sp. 79R4
CTAAGCGAAAATAGACCGCTTAACTCCTTGTTTTTTTACGAATATCTTCCTATTTCTTTGAAGAGGGTGTTCTAAGGTTTACTTTTGGGACACCCTCTTTTTGTCTAGCAGGCTTTGCCGCATATTAGCTATAGGCAGCAGCCTTTAACCAGAATCAGGCGCCCAGTATGACTTCCCATACCGGCTTCGTGTGTCCGCCAGGATACATCATATACAGCAGTACATATACAGCAACGCCGGTAATCGCCGTAAAAAACCAGATCACCGACGTTGTGCGTCCCCATTTACGATGCTTGGCATATTTTTCCTTGAATCCGAGTACTAACGTTGTAATCCCAAATACCGCCGCTACAGTTGCGAGAACAATATGGAAGATCAAGAAAATATGATAATACACCTTCAGATTATCCGGTCCTCCCCATGCTGTATTGCCGATAAATATCGTTCTGGACATATAAATGATGAAAAATAGCAATGCCGCAACCGCAGCCGCGATCATCGTCTTCTTATGCGCTTCTCGTCTCCCCTTAATAATCAGCGTCCAGCCGATCGCTACCAGCACAGCGCTAATTACGATGAACGCCGTACTGATCGTCGGAAATAATGTGTAAACGTCCATGATTTATCCTCCTGCTTGTTATATTTGTTTCAGCTCGCTTGAGGGAGCGTATTCTTCTGGCACAGGCACAGGTACAATCTCTTCATCTTCATTGCGGTTCTCCTGCCTGTACCAATGAAAGAACACATAGGCAAGCATCGAGGCGAAGATAATCTCCTGAATGAACTTCATCAAAATCCCGCCGACCTGCTGATCAACAACGGGTTCCAGATAACCGAAGAATTGTGGGCCGCCGAACTGGCTCAGCAGCATCGTTGTATCCCCAGGAATGCAATAGCCCATCGCCTTGGACCAGACGACCGGGTCACTGTACGTCGCATACAGGGGAGCCGTCGCGAAAATAATGAGTCCACACGCCGGTGTCAGAAGCACCATATTGAGAAAAATAAAGCCGACCTTCTTGACTCCCTTCCCCGCAGCCAGATCCGGCAGCGGATCCACTAGGGTCCACCACATTAGCACTGACGCAATAAACAACACGACATAATAGAGTCGGTGCACCCCAAAATGAAGCATGACGTAATCGTGAATCGCAGGGATGTGATAAAAAGAAAACAGCCCATTGAATACCAGCGCTGCAACGACAGGATGGGTGAAGAATTTGAGCATACGCAGCGGGCTCCTTCTGAGCCAAGATACAATTCCACGCCATACCCAGACAGGGATGCCAAGCATCAGAAGCGGCGGAGCGAGCAAATACGAAAGCGCCATGCTAATCATATGGAAGCTAAACATGATATGCCCGAGCAATTCTACCGGGCCACCCTGAGCCATATATAGCAAGGCCAGTCCAAGCAAGAACAGCAGCCTCCTGTTCAGAGATACCTTCTCCCCTTGGCCGTATTTCTCGCTAAGCGGTCCGATCAATATGAAGTATCCCGCCGTGATCAGCAGGACAAGCGCTAATACAATGGGACTCCACACCTGTGTAAATGTAAAATATTCTAATCCGAGCACACGAACCCCTCCTTCCTGGAGACTTCGATTCTGTCGATATGATGAACATTTTCACCCTTGTACCTGTCTGTAAACTTTCCACTAATACAAGTAAAAACGGTTCTCCCCCTGCCAGATGGGCGATATCCGTTTCCATTCACTATGTATGACATAAATCATACTCCCTCTATATTTATACATAAAAAGAGGGCTTGGAATCAAGCCCTCCTCATATTTGTTACCACCACATCCAGTATAACGCGGCGATAATCGCCAAGCCGGCAACGAAGAATCCACCGGCCATGAACAGAATGGGTATCATATGCCCTTTGTCCTTTAGATGCATCCAGTAGCCCAGCTGTACGAGCACCTGAAGCACAGCCATCACGAGCAAGAGCAGAACGGTAAAAGCCGTATTAACTCCACCCGCTGCAACGGAAGCGAAAGCGATCAAGGTTAGAACGATGGAGAAGATAAACGCAATGACATGCTTCTGCGGTCCTTCCTGGCGATGTCGATGTTTGATCGTTGTGCCGCCATTCGAATCGTGATTCGTCATGCTAACCTACCACCTTTCCAAGCAGGTATACTACGGTAAAGATAAATACCCACACGACGTCGATAAAGTGCCAATACATCGCGGACACATAAACTTTCGGTGCGGTTACCACGGTCAATCCCTTCTTGTATAACTGACCGATAATAACCGAAATCCATAAAATCCCGAACAGGACGTGCGCCCCGTGGAATCCGACTAGAGTATAAAAAGCGGAACTAAATGCGCTTGTCGTCATGCTATACCCTTCATGCATGTATTCCGAAAATTCATAGATTTCCAGCACCAGAAACGCCAGGCCAAGCAATACAGTAATACCCAGCCATTTCGCCAATGAACTGCGATTGCCACGGTGCAGCGCCTGAACTGCAAACACGCTGGTCAAGCTGCTGATTAACAGGATGAAGGTCGCTGCTGCTGTGATCGGCAGGCTGAACAATTCGCTGGCAGACGGACCGTCGGCCACTTGATTTCTAAGTGTTAAGAAGGTTGCGAACAGCGTGCCGAACAATACAGCCTCCCCACCCAGGAAGAGCCAGAAGCCAAGCACTTTATTGCGCCCCTCCAGCGTAGCTTTCTCCGGTTCATGGGGAAGGACGTTCGTCGCTTGCTCTGCGTGAGGTGTCGTCATGCTTTTACCCCCTTCTCATTCAATTCAGACGGTTCGATATGCCAGCCATGATCGTCATACAACGAGCGGACGAGCATACTTCCAAATGTAATCGCCAGGCCGATACCTGTAACGACATAGTTGCTGAAGATGAAGTTCATAAAGCTGCTGCCGAAATCATCGCTGGTGAACATAAATCCAAGGCCGGCGATGAACAGCCCCACTGACATAATAAACGGAAGAATCGTCGGCGAAGGCATATGGATGGAACCAACCGGTTCAGCCGGAGTCATCTCCTTATTGCCTGCCATCTTCTCTTTCCAAAATGCATCAAGTCCGCGAACAAGCGGGGTTTGCTTGAAATTGTACTCTGGAGGCGGTGAAGGTATTGTCCATTCCAGTGTACGTCCATCTTCCCAAGGATCATTCGAGGCATTTCTTGGCTTGGCAGCCGTGATTCCGATATTGATCAGGAATACGATGACTCCAACCCCCATCAAAAATGCGCCAATTGTACTGATCAGGTTCATCAGATCAAAGCCTTGGTTCGGCAAATAGGTAAATACCCGACGCTGCATACCGATCAACCCAAGGAAATGCTGTACGAAGAAAGTCATATGGAAGCCGATAATGAAGGTCCAGAACTCCAGCTTGCCCAGCTTCTCGCTAAGCATCCGGCCGAACATCTTAGGCCACCAATAGTGAAGACCCGCGAATAAACCAAGTACGAGACCGCCTACGATTACGTAGTGGAAGTGTGCAACAACAAAGTAAGTATCATGATATTGATAATCCGCCGGAGCTGATGCCAACATCACACCGGTAACTCCCCCCATAACGAAGGTCGGGATGAAGCCAACAGCGAACAGATTTGGTGTCGTAAAGCGGATTTGACCGCCCCACATTGTGAACAGCCAGTTGAAGATCTTGATTCCTGTCGGAACCGCGATCAACATCGTCGCGATGGAGAACAAGGCGTTAGCCACCGGTCCGAGTCCGGTCGTGAACATATGGTGAGCCCAGACCATGAAGCCGAGGAAGGCGATCAGAATCGTAGCGAACACCATCGAGCTGTATCCGAACAGACGTTTGCGCGAGAATGTACTTACCACCTCGGATATCATGCCGAAGGCCGGAAGAATCAGAATATACACTTCAGGGTGTCCGAAGATCCAGAAGATATGCTGCCAGAGTACCGGGTTGCCCCCGGCGCTGACATTGAAGAAGTTCGCTCCCAGAATTCGGTCAAACGTCAACAGTACAAGACCCACCGTCACTGCCGGGAAGGCAAACAGGATCATTGCTGATGTGACGAACGACGTCCAGGTGAACATCGGCATCCGCATATATGACATGCCCGGGGCACGCATGGTAATGATCGTCGCCAGGAAGTTGATCCCCCCGATCAAAGTACCCAAACCGGCAATCTGCAGGCCGATCGTATAGAAATCGACGCCATGCGTCAAGCTGTATTCCGTCGATGACAGCGGGGTATAAGCCGTCCATCCCGCATCGGGAGCCCCGCCTATAAACCAGCTGAGATTAAGCAGCAGGCCGCCGAACAGGAACGTCCAGAAGCCAAGGGCATTCAAGAACGGGAACGCTACGTCACGCGCACCGATCTGCAGCGGAATCACCGCGTTCATCAGTGCAAAAATGACGGGCATAACCCCGAGGAAAATCATCGTAGTACCGTGCATTGTAATCAATTCATTGAACTGCTGCGCCGTTACGAAATCATTCATCGGTTTCGCGAGCTGAACGCGAATCAACAGCGCTTCAATCCCGCCGATACCAAAGAACAGAGCACCAGCGACCAAATACAGAATAGCGATCTTCTTGTGATCGACTGTAGTCAGCCAGTCCATCAATCCCTTGTGCCGCTTAACAGTATGAGCGTGAGCCAAGGTTTGTACCCCCTTTAAGTTCCTTTGCCTTAGAATTGCCGTTCATGCCAGAAGTGGCATCGGATCAGTAAGATAATTTATAGTCAGCTAGGTACTGGGCGATCGCTTCGATCTGATCATCCGTCAGCCCTAAATCTTTAGGCGCCGGCATTTTATTGCCTGGCTTCACAGCTTGCGGATCCTCCAGCCATTCGACCAAATTATCCTTGACCGGTTTGCGATCCCCCGGTTTGCCTGAGGCCCCTTCATTCAGCAATATGCTAGCCACGCTCTCCCTGCTGCCGATACCCGTCAAGTTCGGTGCCGCCGGCCCTCCTTGATCGCCAACCGCATGACAGGTCAAGCATTGACTCTTGAACACTTCTGCAATTGCCGGGTCCTCCGGCAGCACAGCAGGAGCTTTCATCGCTTCGATCCAATTTTTGAACGAATCCTCGCTAACCGCCTTCACCTTGAACTCCATAAAAGCGTGGGACGGACCGCATAGTTCGGCGCATTTTCCGAGATATACGCCTTCTTTAGAAGCTTCCAACCAGGCCTTGTTAACCGTTCCGTCCGTATTGGTATCCGTCTTGCCCGCCAGAGATGGGACCCAGAAGGAATGCAGCACATCCGCCGTGCGCAGCTGCAAGGCAATCTTCTTGCCTGTCGGAATGATCAGATCCTGTGCCGTCGTTACGCCATAATCCGGATAAGAGAATTCCCACCAAAAGAGATGCGATGTCACATTAACCTTAACCGCATTTTTATCCTTGGAATAATCTTCACCAAAGGCAAATACCTTTTGAACCGTAGGTACCGCCAGAATCAATACAAGCAGCAAAGGGATGGCGGTCCACAGAACCTCCAGCTTAAAGCTCCCTTCTACCTGTTTAGGTACTTCATTCTGTCCTGGCTTGCGACGGAATCGGATCAGAACATAGGCAGCTATTCCGAATACGACGATCATCACCCCGATCATGATGGAAATCGCCAGCTTGATCAGTCCGAATTGTCCTTCTGCCACAGGCCCCTGCGGTCTAAGCGCAGATAAATCCTCGCGTCCGCATGCGGAGAGCAGGAGCGAAATGCCGAGGAACAGGGGGACAAGCCGTTTAAAAGCCTTTCCAGGTTTCATCATTTTGATCTACCCCACTTTACGTTTTCTCCCGATATGTACGAGTACAAAGATGTTGCATTTCCAGTAACAAGACACGACTTTTAGCACAATAGATGCACTCTTGTCAATTATAACAATCACCTATTAAATATATGATCGAACCCATCTTTTGTCAATGAATCGCAGACAGTTCACAAAATGTTCAAATATCCGAAAAAGTGCATTGTATCAATGTTTGTCAACGTTTGCAAACCAAAAAACAGGCCCTAAAGGCCCGTTCGTTTTATCCTTATTCGCGCTCCATCCCAGCGTTTGACGCAATTCTGTCATTTTTGACATTTCGTTTAACATTATTTGAACATTGTATTAAAAAAGAGAGCTGAGCTCTCTTTTCGCCAAATTTATTTTGTTAAAATGACCGGTCCATCTTCCAGAACTGCCAAAGTATGCTCGAAATGCGCACCCAGGGTTCCATCCGCTGATCGGATCGTCCAGCCGTCATTGTCCCACAGCACCGCTCCTGTATCTCCAAGCGTAAAGATCGGTTCAATTGTGAATACCATCCCCGGCTTAATGATCATGCCGCTATGCGCACGTCCAAAGTTCGGCACGTCCGGCGCTTCATGCATTTTCCGTCCAATCCCATGGCCGATCAGCGCCTTCACTATCCCCATATTTGCTTCTTCCGCACAGCGTCCCACCGCATGGCCGATATCTCCGATACGGTTCCCCGGCACGGCCTGGGCAATGCCGGCATAGAGAGCCTGCTCAGTCACTTCCATTAGCCGCTTGGCCTCGCCGCTAATTTTGCCAACCGGGTAGGTCCAGGCTGAATCAGCCAGCCACCCCTTCTTGTTCACGACCAGGTCGATCGTCACGATATCGCCTTCGCGCAGCTCCTTGTTGGTAGGAAAGCCGTGGCATACCACTTCATTGACCGACGCACAGGTGGCAAACGGGAATCCCCGATAGCCCTTCTGCTCCGGAGTAGCCCCCCTATCGGCCAAATATTCCTCCACAAAAGCATCGATCTCCAATGTTGTAATTCCGGGAGCAATGATTTCAGAAATTCTTTTATGACAATCAGCCAGAATCTCTCCCGCTTCCTTGATCCTTGCAATGTCCTCCTTCGATTTCAAGCCTACCTTCACGTCAAGGCACTTCCTTTCTGCCCAATAAAATAATGGAGTATTTGTATAGAAGCTCAAGGCTCTATACTTGTTATTGTATTTATATGTTTCGGAACAGAAGAAAAAAACGTCCCGGCTATTATCCGCCAGGACGATTATATTCAGGAGTTCCTGATTAAACACGTGATAGCCTTCCTGATATGTAGTATCAGGAAACCGACGAATCCAATTTATCCAACTCATTCTCAACAATAAGAGTTAGTTCTTCCTCATAGCCCCCCATTATCCGATACTTCCTGACATATTCCTTCACGAACTTCTTCGGATCCTTCGGCTTGAATATCCGGGTCATCTCCCGCAAGCTTTCCTTCACTTCATTATGACCTTTTGTAGCCATACTAATTCCCTCCCAGAACGCTTGAAATAAATGCCCCGATCATGAGAACTCTAAAAGCACGGTTGTAAAATCATGAAGTTATAAAGATTCTTTGCTCCCACCTTTGCGTAAGACACTGTAATTAGTGTGCCCCAATGAGATTCTCGTCAGATCAAGAACAGTGGAAAAAGCGTCTTGCAGTATACGTCAGCATCAACGCGGTGCAATGATTTGGAAAAAACCTCCTATCTATTCTATTGTAACATATTCAGCTTCATGTTTCAGCTTTCTTCCTAATACCTATTTTTAGCGTAAGTTCAAAAATTTCGGTTATAGCTCGAAATCCAGCGCAGCCAAGGCTCACATTTTCAACCGCCCCACTAAATAAAGCTAGAGGAACCTCTTTTTTGTGGATCATTTATTTATTTTACAATTGTAGGTTAATATAATGTAAGTCCCTTGTTAAAATATATTCAGGCCCGGCATATTATTAATACGTGTTCCAAAAAAAAGGCCATTTTCACCACAACTACCTCTATTAACATGCCAATCTTGGATCGGAGGAAAATAACCCATGAGCTCAAGAATGCCTAAAATCATCATTCTCTTTGCCAGCTATGGCGACGGGCATTATCGCGCCTCTCAAGCCATTGAGGCCTGCTTGCGGGCCAAGGGGATCAGTGAAGTCATCCTGCTGGATCTGATGGCCAAGTCCCACCCCTTGTTAAATGAGGTCACCAAATTCGTCTATATGCACAGCTATAAGTCATTGTCCTCTGTATATGGCTGGCTGTATAACTCTACCAAAGAATTACAGCCCGGAGACCCGCTCCATTCCTTGCTCCATTCCTTGGGAATCCGCAAGCTTCACCAGATTATCGAGCAATTTGAGCCTGACATCGTTATCCATACCTTCCCTCAGCTTACTATGCCCAGACTGCTCAAGAAGACCGGGAAATCTATTCCACTAATTAATATTATTACCGATTTTGATCTGCACGGCCGCTGGATTCATCCCGATGTCGATCGTTACTACGTAGCTACGGACGATCTGAAGCGGCAAATCGAATCGCGCGGCATTCCCGCTGAGCATATCCAGGTAACGGGCATCCCGATCCGTTCCAGCTTCTCTGAGGGCATGCAGCATTCCGCGCTTCAGGATATATTCGACACCGGCCACGCCATGAAAGATACAGGCTACCTCTATTCCGGCAAAAGGACCGTTCTGCTTATGGCCGGCGCTTACGGGGTAATGCAGGATATTCTTAACATCTGCGAACGGCTCCTTCGAGAAGAGAACATTCAGGTCATCGTGGTATGCGGCCGCAATACGGGCTTGTATAATGGGCTTAGAGCGGCTATGGGCAGTCATCCGGATTTATACTTATACGGCTATGTCACTCATGTCGCCACATTGATGAGAGCCAGCGATTGCATCGTAACCAAGCCCGGGGGGCTGACGCTAGCCGAAGCCATGGAATGCCGCCTGCCGATGTTTCTGTATCGCCCGGTGCCCGGTCAGGAGCTTAACAACGCCAAGTATCTCCAGGAGAAAGGGATAGCGCGCATCACGAACAGCCACAGACAACTCACCGCAGAGATTCTCTCTCTGCTGCATGATGAGAATCAGCTGTCCCTTGTCCGCCGCAAAATAGATGAGCTCCGCAAGCCAAAGGCCGCGGAGCTCATCGTAGACGATATATTAAATTTCTGGCACGATATCACCATCCGCCAGGAGGAATACTCTGTCATTTTGTAATCGCCCGTCCGAATCAAGGTTCTGTCCACCCCAGGCTCGTCATACATTTTATTGAGACAGGGACAGTCAGGTCGGGAAATGACAGCGAAGCATTTTACGATCAGCGCCTAACTTCCCTGCTAGCTCTTGGGAAGGAAGGTGCTTTTCTATGTCCCCGTTCAAATCATCTACCGGACTGTACGAGAACATAGCCGGGTTTCTCTGCTATTTATTCGCTTTTGTCGGCGGCGTTGTATTTCTCGTTATCGAGCGCAGAAGCAGATTTGTTCTCTTCCACGCGCTGCAATCGGTTATGCTCTTCGCAGGAATCATGATTGCCCATGCCGTAACCGGATTTATCCCATTTATCGGGCTTGTCGTTAACTTGCTTCTGACATTGCTCGGCGTCTTTCTGTGGATCATCCTGATGTTCACTGCCCTGCAAGGAAAATGGCTTAAGCTCCCTTGGATCGGTGAGCTCGCAGAGCGCCAGCTGAACCGGATGTAGAAACCGCCTGTTCTTTCATAACCATATGGATGAGGCAGTTAAGCCTGTAGCTAGTTCGTCTCTGCTTCCGTCTGGCTAGACGCTGCCTTATGTTTATGCCCGTTCAGGCCATTAAAGAGCAGGTTCATAATTATGGCTGTCACACTACCAGCGACAATACCGTTGTCAACCAGAATACGCAGCCAAGCGGGAAGACTCTCGAAAAGACCTGGCACCACGCTGACACCAAGGCCCATGCCTACGGAACACGCGATGATCAGCAAGTTCTCATGCCGGTTCAGATCGACCTGATCCCCCAGCATGCGGATGCCCGAGGAGAGCACCATGCCAAACAAGGCGATCATCGCTCCACCCAGTACCGAACTCGGTACAAGCTGAGTTAGGGCTGCGATCTTCGGCACGAAGCCGAGCAGAATCAGCAGGCCTCCGGCTACCACGATGACATCACGCGTCTTAACCCGGCTCATCTGGATCAGGCCAACGTTCTGCGAATAGGTGGTATATGGGAAGGAATTAAATATACCCCCCAGCATGATCGCCAAGCCTTCTGCGCGGTAGCCCTTGGTCAGATCCTCGGACTTGATGTCCTTATCCACGATTTTGCCCAATGCCATGAACACGCCTGTCGATTCAGCAACACTGACGATCGATACCAGGATCATGGTTAAAATGGCTGAGACGTGGAAGGTTGGACGCCCAAAATAGAAAGGCTGTACCATATGGAACCAGCTCGCCTCTTTAAGCGGTGCATAATCGACCGCACCAAACCATCCGGCGATAATAGTACCGGCAATCAAGCCGACCAATACAGAGATGGAACGCAGGAACCCTGTTGTAAATCGATTCAGCAGAATAATAAAAATAAATACTCCGAACCCGAGGGCCAGGTTAAGCGGACTGCCGAAATCAGGACTTGCCGCATCTCCTCCACCCAGGTCGGTAAGTGCAACCGGTATCAAGGTGACCCCGATAATGGTCACCACCGAACCGGTCACGACCGGAGGGAAGAACGCAATCAGCTTGCCGAATAAGCCGGAAAACAGAAAAATGAATAGGCCGGAGGCAATAATCGCCCCATAGATTGCTGATACGCCCAAGCCATCGCTCTGCCCGATTGCGATCATCGGCGACACCGCCTGGAAAGCACAGCCGAGCATGACCGGCAATCCGATGCCAAAAAAGCGATTACCCCATACCTGCAGCAATGTCGCTACACCGCAAGCCAACAGATCAATACAAATCAGGTAAGTTAATTGCTCATGACTAAATTCCAGCGCTCCGCCTACAATCAACGGTACGAGAACCGCTCCGGCATACATAGCTAATACATGCTGAATCCCCAAAGAAAACGTCTTGAAAGGATGTCTGTTTCTTTGAAAAATGCGTTCGTGATGTTCCATGATTTTTACTAGTTCCTCCCCAGGCTCAACTTATAGAGGCAGTTCATTTGGTGCTGAAAACCAAATCCATTGAACGCCTCATTTATATTTATAGGTTTATATGATGGCTGCTTCTTATCAGACAGCCAGACTTATCCTTAGACGAAGGTTACCGTCCCGTTCTCAAGCGAAGCGATACGCACTAACGAATCCACGCGATATCCCGCTTCCTCAAGCAATCTAGCCCCTGGCTGGAATGACTTCTCAATAACAATACCGATGCCAACCACGCTGGCTCCCGCCTGTTCAACCACACGCGCCAAGCCGAAAGCAGCCTCGCCGTTAGCCAGGAAATCGTCGATAATAAGCACGCGGTCATCCTTGTTCAGAAATTTCTTAGATACCGTGATCTCATTCGTCTCACGCTTCGTGAAGGAATATACTTTCTCCACCAAAATATCGTCTCTAAGGGTCAACGATTTATGCTTGCGGGCGAAGATCATCGGAACATCCAGTTCCAGCGCCGTCATAATGGCCGGAGCAATACCTGAGGATTCGATCGTAAGCACCTTTGTAATCTTCTCCCCCGCATATAAGCGGGCAAATTCAGCGCCCACCTCTCTCATCAGCACCGGGTCCATCTGGTGGTTCAAGAAGGAGTCTACCTTCAGCACCTGATCACTTAATACGATTCCCTCGGTCATCACTTTCTCTTTTAGCAAATTCATAGAACTTATCCCCCTTATAAGTGTTAGATAACTTGCGATGTAGAATTTGTTAGCCAAGCCGGATTGCCATTTGCCAATAAATTCTATATCAAAAAACAAAAAGAGAGCTCACTCCCCAACAGGAAAATGAACCCACGAAGAAAACGCCCTGACACCGAAGAGAACCTTGTCTGAGCCTCGCCCTCAGACAAAATCCGGTATAGAGCCTTCTCCCGTAGTCCGATCATTTCCGGTGATCAGGTAGAGACATGCAGGCCGATCCCTGCACTTATACGAGAAAATCTATGAAAAAACGACATTATACACAATGTTTGAAGTATAACGCAAACTATGCGAGGAAATAAAGAGGTATTTCGTGCCTTTAATGAATTTTTTTCAAATTGCTGCAATTTTCACTTCGATTTTCAATTCTGATCCTGCAACAATACCCGGGGCGAAACCAGCCTTATGCATCACGCTCGCTCAGCCTTGAATCCGGCCTCAATCCTGTTTTTCTGATCATAAATGGACTTTTTGAACTTAAAGCCTTAAATAGGTCTGAAATCTTGCGGCATCAGATTACTGAGCACACTTCTAAGCTCGCCGTCCTCTTTATAGGTCTTCTCTCCTGTATCCAGCTCACGCACCCGAATCCAGTCATAATCGCTGCCTGACTCGGTGGAAACAAATATCATTTTATCGCGGTCATCCATTTTAAGCTTATATCCCATATCTTCAAACATCTGCAGCAGATCTCTCTCCGTCGGAATCTTTCTGTCTTCCTGAAGGAAAATCAATCCTCTCAGAGGCTTAATACCATCCTTGTGATGTACGTCAAAATGAACAATACATTCCATGAAACTCATCTCCCTAATGTACTCTTGTTTTTCAGCATTCCCCTGTCCATCGGGCGCCATTCACTCATAGAAAAAGGCACGAGGCATGGCCAGGGTTTCCCGACCATTCCGTGCCCTAAGGAAAAACCGTTGCCTTACTACTTACTACGTGAGATTCACCTACTAGTAAGGCATTATTTATTACAACTTAGTGACATTCTTCGTTCCCTTGCTATAGTTGCTCCGAACCGCAATGCGGACACCACTTCGTTCCTTTGACCAGCACCGAGGAGCATATTTGGCACTTTACCGTTTGCCCCTCCGGATCGGATTCGGATTTTCTCGCATCAATTTCTACGGAAGCTGATCTGTCCGGATTGGGCAGGTCTCTATAGCTCTTATCGGCATACGAGTTACTATCATCCGGCTTACCAACGTTCTCCTTCCAGGTACGAATCCGGCGATCCAGTTCTTCCTGGCGCTCCCGTTCGCGCTCTAGCTGCTGCTTGCGGCGCTCATCGAGCTCATCGCTGTCTTCATCCTGCTCAAGAACCGATTTCAAAGGCAAATCCTCAAGTATCTGCGGCTTATAGACCATCGTCTCATCGGAAACCGCGCTCTCCTCCGCTTGAAGATCCTTCAGCCCGCCTGGATTGCGATCCGCAATCTGACCGCTGCTCTTCTCCAGCTTGCTCCCGCAATAAGGACAGAACAGCGCATCCTGAGCGATGCTCTTGCTGCAGGCTCCGCATAGCCGCTCATTCTTCAGCTCGGCGATCTTCAGACGAATTTCGTCCCGCTCTTCTACCAACAGATCGCAGGTTTTAGCCAGTTCCAGCATCTCTTTCTCAGCCTCTGACATATCCTTGATACGATATCCTTCGTAGAAAACCTCACCCATTTTTTGATAATACAGTCCCATTTCACGTTCAATATTTGAAATTTGTGTATTCAAACGTCCGATCTCTACAACATTTTGTGCCCGATCGGACATCTTCCCAGCACTATCCTTTATTTTTCTGAAGAAATTCATAATTCCATTACCTCCCTACACTACTTTCTGAAGCACTAAGCTGCCCATTAATTATGAAAACATCATAACAGATTTTTCTCCGCGGTGAAAACTGTACCTAAGTCTTGTTTTGATTTTGACAAGTTATTCAAGTTACAATAAAAGTAAGTCTATATTACCTGTGTTATGATCCGGCACCAAGACAATACGATCGATATATTATAGATAAGCCTGACTTATGGAGGTTATTCAAAAAGCCCGCTTCTCATGCCCTGGCTTTATTCAACTGAACCGTTTACTAAGAACGCATGCTGGAAACATAAGCCATGGTGTTGAAAATCGGCCATTTTGAATATGTACTTAAGAAAGAACGGAAGAGGCAAGAGAATTTAAAAATATAGGAGTAGATTACCCTGAACAAGCCTAACAGTAAAGATAATCAAAGTGTCCTGCAGAAGTTTAACCTGAAGGAATTGTATTGGGAAATCGATGAAGATGATCTGCGCAAATTCGAGGAATGGAAGAAGCTCCCTATACTTTATCAGCTTGCACTGGATGAATTGAAGAATAAGATCAAGCTTATTCAGACCGAATGGAAAATCGAGAACGGATACAGCCCGATCGAGCATATAAAAACGCGAATTAAAGAACCGAAGAGCATTATGGGCAAGCTGCAGCGCAAAGGATACGATATTACAGTCGACAACATGGTGAACAAAATTCACGATATCGCCGGAATGCGTATCGTCTTCTCCTTCGTTCAGGATATTTACAGTCTGCTGGAGCATCTCAAGCAAAGGGAAGACCTCTCGATTCTGGAGATTAAGGACTATATTGAGCACCCTAAACCCAATGGCTATCAGAGCTTGCATCTGATCGTGGCTGTGCCGCTTACTCTCCTGGAGGGACAGCGCTGGATGAAGGTCGAGATTCAGATGCGAACGCTCGCTATGGATTTCTGGGCCAGCATGGAGCATATTCTCTACTACAAGTATGAGAAGCAGGTTCCTTATCATGTTGTAGAAGAGCTTACCGAGGCGGCCAAAGCCGCCGATGCCCTGGACAAGAAAATGTGCGGGCTGCGCAAGGAAATCATGGGCAGCTCCAGCTCCGATCCGGAGCATTCGAATCCCCCTAAACTGCTGACTTAGCTGCAAAATCCGTTTCGTTAGCTTGACATCAATAAAAACAGCTGCAAGGGGCATACGCGCTCCCTGCAGCTGTTTGGCGTTCCGAGATTCCTGTGACTAGGCCAATCTTTAAGACTTGCTGGCCTGGAGCGGCTTGGCAAGCCGCTCCGCATTCCTGCTCGCTTGCTCTATCACAAGCGATAAGCCCTCCGCGACACCTGGAACGCCGGGAAGAAGCTGTATCCAGGGCTGTACCACGGGAGCCTGCGAGGCCAACCGCAGCGGGGTCAAGCTGACCTCTACATCATGAAGCTCAGGTCCGGGCTGATGCAGATGGCCGTTATGAGCCATCTCTGCCAGCCATTCTGCAAGATTCGCTTCGCCTTCCTTGCTTCGATACGCAGGTGTATCCAGACGGGCAGCAAAGCGCTTCAGCTCGGCCTCCGCATCCTTTCCGCCCAAACTGCTCGACCAGCAGTCCAGTACAGCATCCAATAAGGACTCTGCCGTCCAGCCGAGCCAAGCTAACCTATCTATCGCCGAGGCAGCCCTCCAGGAGCCTTCTGCAGTCTTCAAGGCCTCTTGAATATGATTGCAGCCGATTTGCCCGCAAGGGCAATCAGACTGGCTCACCATTGCGCTCAGTGGACGTTGAGGTTCCCTCTCCTCCGCATAAGGCATACGCAGCAGATCGGAGATGGCCTCGCCCCCATGCTCGCCAAGAGCAGCAAGCTGAAGGGAATCCCGCTTCAAATGATCAATCAGCCGGCCGCTGGCCTCTTCAATCGGCTCCCGAGGCAGCTGGACGACCCAGTGGTGCGGTTCGGGCTCTTGGAATAGAAATGTCATTCGAAAGCCTGCAGCCGTCCACTGAAATTCTATATTTTCATCTCTAATGCTCGCTACACTTTTCTTCATCACGGGTTCCCCCATTAAGACCAGCCCTGCAGGGCGATCAGATTTTGCAGCTCCTCATTCGACATTTCCGTCAACCAATGCTCGCCGGAACCTACAACCTGCTCCGAGAGGGCTTTCTTTCGCTCGATCAGCTCATCGATCCGCTCCTCCAGCGTCCCTTGGCATATCAGCTTATGAACCTCTACATTCTTCTGCTGGCCAATGCGGAATACACGATCCGTCGCCTGATTCTCGACAGCAGGATTCCACCAGCGATCATAGTGGATAACATGATTCGCCCGCGTTAGATTGAGGCCAACTCCGCCCGCCTTCAGCGAGAGCACAAACAACGAGGAGCCCTGCCCTTCCTGAAAATCATGCACCATCTGATCGCGATCCTGCTTGGCAACGCTACCGTGCAGAAAAAACGGCTTTTCTCCGTATCTCGCCAGCAGCTGCTCCTGCAGCAAATCTCCCATTTGTACATATTGCGTGAAAATCAGGGCCGATTCTTTATTGTCCAGAATAAGATCAAGCAGTTCGAACAGTCGATCCAGCTTCCCGGACCGTTCCGCGCGGGTCATTGCTCCCTTGATGCGGGCCCCGGCCAGATGCGGGTGATCGCAAATCTGCTTCAGCTGTGTCAAAGATGAGAGTACAATCCCCTTCCGGGCGATCCCCTCGCTGCCGGAGATTCGCTCCAGCAAGCCATCGGTGACCGCTTGATATAATCTGGCCTGTTCCACAGTCAGACTGCAATACGATTTCAGCTCGATCTTCTCTGGCAGATCCTTGCGGATGTCCGGGTCGCTCTTGAGGCGACGCAGCAGGAAAGGGGCTATCAGCTTCCGAAGTTTGCCCAGTTCGGCATTTTGCCGCTCTCCATTGCTTGTGAAGCGAGAACGGAACGAGGCATTTGAACCGAGATATCCCGGGTTTAGGAACTGGAAGATCGACCACAGCTCACTCAGCCGATTCTCCACCGGAGTCCCCGTCATGGCGATCTTATGCCCTGAATCGAGCTTCATGACGCTCTGAGCCTGCTTCGTACCGAAATTTTTAATATATTGGGCTTCATCCAGCACGATCGAGCTCCAGGATACCTCCCTCATCTCTTTAGCATCCCTGCCGGTCAATTGATATGTCGTGAGCACAATATCATGGCCCCGGCACGCCGCCAGGAACTTCTCCCCATGCAGCCGATGGCTTCCATGATGCACATATACACGCATTTGCGGAGCGAATCTGGCAAATTCACGCTGCCAGTTGCCCAGTAATGACGTAGGGCAGACAATCAGGCTTGGTCCTGCCGATGGATCAAGCCCCTCCAGCAGCACGGAGATAACCTGGATTGTCTTGCCGAGTCCCATATCATCGGCTAGCAGTGCCCCGAATCCTAGTTGGCGCATCGAGGCAAGCCAGCGAAAGCCCCTCTCCTGATAAGGGCGAAGCGTCCCGTTCAAAGAGGACGGAACAGGCACATCCGCTGGCTTCGACAGAAGTGCGCCATCGCCATTCAACAGCAAGGACAGCATCCCTTCCGCTTCTATCGCATCAACGGGAATACCGTCAAGTTCATAACCGTCATCCGCCGAAAGATGCATCAGTTCGCGAAAAGTCATCTCCCCTGTTTCCCGACGTTTCATAAACTTAAGCACCTGTTTGATCTCCTTCACGTCGATCTCGATCCATTCCCCGCGGAACAGAACGAGCGATGACTTCGAGGAGGCCAGCTCTGCCAATTCCGAATAGGTTAAAGGACTCTCGTTCAAAGAGGCCTCCGCTTCGAATTGGACTAACTTATCGATGCCAAGCTTTGACGCTTCAGGCTGAGCACCCCCACTGCCTTCCGACCATCCTTCAACTTTCAGCCGGACACCAACACGACGTCTGCCTTCCTTCGTCCAGCGTGTAGGCATTTGCACGGTGACCCCTTGCTTGCGCAGCAAGGATACTGATTTGCTCAAAAAAGTATACAGCTGCTGCGGATGCAAAATTACGGATTCGGGATGAGGACCGCCCATCGCTTCCCTGATCACAGCATCAATATGGGCCGCTTTGCTTAACCGCAGCAGCAAGTTTTGCTGGACATTCCGATATTCCCGTTCCAGAATCTCCATATCCCGTTCGGGGTAACTCCATATTAATCCCGCGGGCAGAAGCACCCTTGGGTCCTCCACGCCTTCGGCCCAAAATGACAGCTTCCACATCGGGCTCTTGCCCCCGTCTAAGGCGAGCTTTTCCTCACTGGATTCCTCAGGTTCAATGCGCAGACACAAGCGGAATGAACCCGAACCTTTGCCCCCCGGATTCTGATCCTGATCACGCGGAGGCACTCCCCCTGTATCCGTAATCTCCTTAATCATTTGTCCTATTTCCGCCACTGGGCCTTGCAGATTGGAGGGGGTGCCGCTGCCCAGCAGTTCATTCCACCATAACTCCGTCATAGGAGAATAACCTCTCCTATATCGAGCCCGCGCCGGATGCAAGCTCCGTCCGAGCTGTTCATTGCTTCTACGTACTTCATAATCAATCATCGCTGTCAAAAAAGAGTACAGCAGGGTCATTCGCCGATTCAGAATAGAACCTTCCTCCTGCGCTGACCCGAGCTGCACCGCAGCCAGACAAATCGGCGGCATCGCTTCGGCCAGTTGACGAAAGCGAGCTTCATCCTCCTGTGCGGTAAGAGACGGTACCCAAACCGACTGAGCAGACACCTGGCCCGTACGCCTTCGACCGCTCGCCGTTCCCAGCCTGATTCCGGGAGCTATTCTGCCGCGCAGCATCAAATCAAGCGCGAACAGGGCCGATTTACTCCAATAATCCATTTCACCGCCGGCTTGAACCTGCTGACCGGCTAATGCTGCCCCATCCCAATTCAACAGCATTTCCCATGTATCTTGAACCGAGAGGGCCAGGCCTTCCAGGGTCCTCCCGATCAATCCTTTGCGTTCTGTAGCACCAGGTCTAGCCTGCACGGCTGAGGCTACCGGATATCTTACCTCCGCCAGCCGCAGGGCGGCTTGCTGAAACGGCCGGATCCCCGGCTCCAGCGTGAGCCGTCGTATAGCGGCTGTCCAGGCATCTACTCTGGCCTCCGAGATCTCCCCGGAGAAACAGAACATAACCTCACCAAGCCATATTCCAAAAAGACGTTGATTCATGCTGATCTCCCGCCATTTCTTAGTACCAAACATTCCCCATCCTTACTATCTTATACGAAAAACAGGCTAATATAAACTTGATTCAAACTTATAAATCCATTTTGTGCGTGTTAAAATTCTGACTCTCAGCCCTCGAAGCTTAGGCTTCCAATGCGCGTTATTTACAAAATGCTTTGGATGGATGAAGTTGGCTGGCAGTATTGCTTCGTGCTAAAAATAAAATAATAAAAAAATCCGGGATGAGAAGGCGGCCCAGCTTCGGCCCCCTTTACATCCCGGCTCTCATTTCAAATCTGTTATTTCATAGCGATGACTTCGATCTCAACCAGTCCGTCCTTTGGTAACCGGGCTACTTCAACAGCGCTTCTTGCCGGATAAGGCTCGGCGAAAAATGAACCATAAATTTCATTAACCTTGCCAAAATCATTCATGTCCTTAAGGAATACGGTGGTCTTCACAACCTGGTCCAGACCGGAGCCTGCCGCTTCCAAAATCGCGCTCACATTCCGAAGCGACTGGGTTGTCTGTGCCTCAATGCCCTCCGCCAGCTGTCCTGTCTCCGGAATCAATCCAAGCTGCCCTGAGGTAAATAGGTAGTCACCAACTTGTACAGCTTGAGAATAAGGGCCGATCGCCCCGGGCGCCGATGCTGTTGCTATCGTCTGTTTTGCCATTTCAACCCCGCCTTTTCATTAATTTTCAATTATTGTATCCACTAACTGGTGTCTATGGCAACCCTACATTTCCTTCTCGGCTGCAAACTTGTTATTATAGTGCTATCGACTTTATTTTATCAGTATAATTCAAAGTTCAAAAAGGTCGGTTTCAGCACCGGGACTTAGGCTTCCATGATGTGCGTTTTAACTATTGAATGAAGCCTTGGCCTGAGTTGGCGAAGCTATATGTTTTCCAAGAAAACAACTCAGATCAGGTTTTCTTATCCAAAAAACTTTTGAACAATCTCTATAAGGTGGTGTATTCTTGCGGCAGTTTCTATCCAAATCCTATTTGCGAGCTTTATTATTCTCGGCTTCTGTTGGCGTGATGGGTTTATTCTACGGCTTGCTTAATCATGGAGGACACCCTGTTCATGTCCTCTCCTCACCCATTGATGATCGCCTGCCGCTTATACCGGCTATGGCTATTCCCTATATAGGCTGGTATCCCTATATCATCATCGGCCTCTTATATCTCTGTCTTAAGGACAGATCGGCCTACTACCGTACCCTGATTGTTATGAATATCGGGCTGATCGTCTGCTATCTGATCTATTTCTTTTACCAGACGACGGTCATACGTCCCGAGGTAATTCCGGACCGCTGGGACCGGAAGCTGCTGGTCGACTTTGTCTATGGCGTGGACAACCCGTACAACTGCTTCCCAAGCATTCATGCCCTGCACTCCTACGTTATAATGAGGGGAGCCTTGGCTGCGAAAACGATGCGCAAATCCGTTAAAGCCGCCTTCGTCATCGGGGCGATGACAATCATCGCATCAACGCTTTTGGTCAAACAGCATGTCATCTACGATGCATTGGGCTCCATGCTGCTTGGAGAGATTGCATTTATCCTCGTTACGAAAGTATGGAACTCTTATTCTCGTTCACGACAATCGCTCCTGCAGGCTTCGCTTAACAAGCCGCCCCGCCCTGAGCGAGACATTAATTTATGAAGCGTAGATATAAGAAAAACAAGTCCTTATGTGCTAAGGACTTGTTTTTCTTATATCAGGCGAATGTTCATCGAAACCGTCTTTTCGCATTTTCTCGACGAACAGTGTGACAAAATAAGGGTCCCACTGCGTCCCCCGGCCTTCCTCCAGGATATTTAAGGCCATCTCTCTATCCAATCCAGCGCGATACGGACGATCCGAGGTCATGGCGTCAAAAGCGTCTGCAACTGCGATGATCCTTCCGAACAGAGGGATATCCTCTCCCTTAAGGGCATCGGGATAGCCCCTGCCGTCGTATCGTTCATGGTGCGATCTTACCCCTGGCAAAATCAGAGCCATAAAGCTTGCAGGCTCAACCTGTCTCAATATCGTCTCTCCAAGCACCGGATGATCCTTGACCTGCTCCCATTCCTCGTCGGTCAGCTTGCCTTCTTTTAACAGTACAGAATCACGGATTCCGATCTTTCCGATATCATGCAGCAGGGCTGATTTGCGCAGTTCATTGATTTCTTCTTCACTCAGTTTGGCCAGCCTGCCGATCAGCACTGCATAATCCGCTACACGCAAGGAGTGTCCTGCGGTATACAGGTCCCTTGCATCCAGCGCAGCAGCTAAGGTGGCGAAATAACTCTCCACCAGCTGGTTGTTCCGGGCATGCTGTACATTGATTCCGCGCAACATATGATTAAATCCCCATATGAGACGAGAGAACTCATCGGAGAAGAGGTCGCTGGCACTCGTATGCGTATAGCCGATTTGCACATCGGACATCCGTTCATATAAATGCTGGATCGGCATGACAATCTCGCGAGTCAGCAATCGGGAACCGATGAATGAGAAGCCCAGTCCTAGGGTCAGCACCCCGATCGCCCAGGACCAGGAGGTCACTTTGCCTAACTCCCAGCCCTCTATCCCGAATTGAACGGACAGGCTATAGAGCAGCAGCGGGAATGCCCCCATCAGGAAGAAGCTCCATCTTAACTTGCGCTTCAACGGAAAGAATACTCGCCCACCGAGCGATAGTTCCTTGCCGAACTGTGCATAAGACCGTGCGGACAGTTCCAGCAGAACCGGACGAATAAAATAATAGGTCGAGTAAAATTCGATTAACGTGTGCATACCGACAATCAATACCCCAGTAACAAAGACCAGCACGATGTAATAATAAGGAATCGACAGTTTCCCCAAGCGGATGAATAGTACGGTTAAACCGACCATAGGCAGCATCAAGCCGAATAAATGAGGGCCAATGATCCGTTTGACGGAAAGCTCCGGGAAGCGATGTGTACGATAATAGACGTTCTGATAGGTTTGATAGCTCTCTATTTCTTCATGAAAGGCCATTTTGATGGGTCTTAGCTGAAGCCTGAAGACAAGCCATTCCAGGACCAGCATGCTGCATGTGGATACCACCAGGATGCCTATAATAATCTGACTTTCCTGACGTTCCAGACTGAATGGCATAAATATCATTAACCCACCAGCGGTTGCGATGGCTAACACAGTACCTATTGCATACATAAACAGAAGACGAGAGACGAATGTCTTATATATCGTCAAGGGAATGTTCATTCCTTCCATGTTTACTTGCCATCTTCTTCCTTTATTTATCGGCAAATGAGGGCCAACTTTTCATAACTGTATGCAAATAAAAAAAATCGTTTGTATAATAATACGGTAAGGACTAATAAAATCATGGAGGCAGGCTATGGATCTCACAACTATGACAAATTCCATCGTAATCCTACTGGCCAGCCTGTTGCTTATCGGTGTCTTCGCAACCAAATTTTCATCCCGCTTTGGCTTGCCCGCACTCGTATTCTTTATTGCTGCAGGAATGGTTCTCAATCGATTCATCTATTTCGATAACGCATTCTTGGCTCAACTGGTCGGAACCTTCGCCTTGATTGTCATCTTGCTGGGGGGCGGGATGCAGACGAAATTCCAAACGATCAAACCCGTTATCCCTACCGCGTTGTCACTGGCCACGTTCGGAGTCATTATCACCACGGTTGTTATCGGCATCTGCGCGATGTATATTCTTGATCTTTCCCTGGCGGAGGCGCTGCTGTTCGGCGCTATTGTTGGATCAACGGATGCGGCTGCGGTATTCTCTGTACTTAGCGGCAAAAATATTAAAGAACGCATCTCTTCGACGCTGGAAGCGGAGTCCGGCAGCAACGACCCTATGGCTGTCTTTCTTACCGTTACGCTCATTGAATGGATCGATCGGCCCGATCACGCGATCCTGCCGCTAATCTTCAACTTTATCCGCGATATGGGACTGGGGCTAGTATTAGGTCTTCTCCTCGGCTGGATCGCTGTAAAGACCATCAACAATATGAACTTCAATTCTGCCGGCCTCTATCCGGTGATGGCTATTGCCTTCTCGATTCTGACCTACGGCGTTACCGCCTTACTTCATGGCAGCGGACTGCTCGCTGTATATGTCATGGCCCTCGTGCTGGGGAATAGCGATCTGACCCATCAGCAGTCGATTCTGCAATTTAACGAAGGCTTTGGCTGGATCATGCAAATTACGATGTTCACCCTGCTCGGACTGCTCGTCTTCCCAAGCCAGCTGCCGACAATAATGCTTCCGGGCCTTGCCCTCTCTATGCTGCTCATGTTCGTCGCCCGTCCGATCGGGGTATTTCTCAGCACGCTCTTCTCCAAACTCCCTTTCAAAGAGAAAATACTGCTATCCTGGTCGGGACTGCGCGGGGCTGTTCCGATTGTATTGGCTACATATCCGCTGATGAGCGGACTGCCTCATGGTGCGTTATACTTCAATGTCGTCTTTTTCGTCGTACTTACCTCCGCGGTCATTCAAGGGGCAACGATCTCTCCCTTGGCCGAGAGACTTGGTCTAACCGACGCAACGAAGCGCCCGAATTACTCCCTGCTTGAACTTGTCGCACTGGGCAAGACAAAAGCCGAGATCAACCATTTATATGTTCTTCCGGAAATGAGTGTCGTCGGCAAAGAATTGCAAGAACTCGATCTGCCGGAGGAGGCGCTTGTCACGGCAGTCATTCGCGGTGAACAGATTGTGACCCCACGCGGCAATACAACGATTTGTGCCGGTGATACACTTTATGTACTTGGACCGAAGGCGCTTCGAGAGAAGATCAAAAAGATTTTTATATAAAAACGATCATCGCTTAACATGAAGAATTAGCCTATAATTCGGAAAGCTTCTATTAAATGGAGAAAAAATCTTCGTCCTAAAAATATTTAAAAAATAAATTAAAAAATTATTTAAAATCAAAGTAATCGTTTCCAACCCCTGAATAGTGCGGTATGTCTGATTTTGTCCGCATATGGGGGGTTGTTTTATGTCACATACTCAGTGACATTTTTCACATTGCAACGTATGTTTATATGCTAAAATTCCATCGAACAAAGCTTTTGTGATTACATTCACTAAGCCTGGGATACTACATCCCAATGCTTCATTATTAAAATGTCCAAAACATTTTAATATAAATCTTAAATACAAACTGGAGGTCATTATCATGAAAAAAGCTTCTATTATCTTGCTTAGCAGCGTATTGTTGCTCGGTCTCCTTGCAGGCTGCGGCTCTAGCAACAAGAACGATGGCGGCAATGCAGCAGCAGGTAACACAACTACGAACAACAGCAGTAACAATGCAGGTACTAATGCAGAAGCAGGCACTTATAAAGATGGTGTATACTTCGCCAAAGGTGAGGTTGACGAAAGCTCTGGTTGGCAATCCATCATGACCCTGACTGTATCCGGCGGTAAAATTACCGATGTGAAATGGAATGGAATCAGCGAGAAGGCTCCTGTAGACAAGATCACTTATTCTAAAGACGGCAAATATGGCATGAAGGCTGGCGGTGCTTCTTCCGAATGGCACGAACAAGCTGAAGCACTCGATAAATTCCTGATTGAAAAACAAGACCCGGCAGCGATCACTTTGACTGATGAAGGCAAAACGGATGCTGTATCCGGCGTATCTATCCATGTGGGAGATTTCGTTAACCTGGCAAAAGCTGCTCTTGATGCGGGTCCGGTTGAAGTAGGTCCTTACAAAGACGGAACTTACCATGCTGAAGGCGACGCTTTTGGAAAGACTGGCTGGAAAGATACAGTGGATATCGTTGTAGCTGCGGGTAAAATTGTAAAAGCTAACTTCAGCGGTGTAAACGAAGCTGGCGAAGACAAGAAACAAGCTTCCATGGATGGCAAATACGACATCAAATCTGCTGGCGGTCAAGCTGACTGGCATGAAGAAGCAGCAAAAGCTGAGCAATACCTCGTTGAAAATCAAGACTCTTCTGCTCTGGCATTCAACGAAGAAGGCAAGACCGATGCAATCTCCGGTGTATCGATCTCTGTACAATCGTACTACGACTTGGCTAACAAAGCGCTTGAACAAGCAAAATAAGGCAATGCAACAATTCGCCTTGTGCGATTAATTACTATATAAGAAGGTGACCCTTTTGAAGAAAATTGTCGTTCTTGGCGGCGGTTACGGCGGCGTTACGACATCCAAACATCTTGCGAAACTGTTCAAGAAAGATAAAGATGTTGAGATCCAACTGATCGATCGCAATCCTTACCACACTCTGCTAACTGAATTGCATGAAGTTGCAGCAAACCGGGCTCCAGAAGATTCGGTAAAAATTGAGCTGAAGAAAATCTTCCAAGGCCAAAAAGTAGATGTCGTGCTCGATTCCATCGACAGAATCGATTTCAATGCCAAACAGCTTCACTCGGCTAACAACACCTACAAATACGATTATCTCGTCATCGGTACTGGTTGTAAGCCTACCTTCTTCGGCATTCCAGGCGCTGAAGAGCATTCCCTCACATTGTGGTCCTATGAGGATGCCGTTCGTCTGAAAGATCAAGTTCGCCGCATGTTCAGCGAAGCTGCTAAAGAGACGAATGCTGCCAAACGGAAAAAAATGCTCTCCTTCATCGTTGTGGGTGCCGGGTTTACCGGTGTGGAACTGATCGGTGAATTGGCGGAGTTCCGCGATGAGCTCTGCAAGGAATTCTTCATTGATCCTAGCGAGGTTAAGCTTACTGTTGCCGATATGGCTCCAAAGATCCTGCCTATCCTTCCGGATAAGCTGATCGAAAAAGCAGCTAAACGTCTGCAGAAGATGAACGTTGATATCGTTACAAGCGCTAAGATCACAGGCGTTAAACCATCCAGTGTTGTTCTGGGCGATAAAGAACTTGAAGCGGACACCATCGTATGGACCGCTGGTGTTGAAGGTTCTGAGCTCGTTGGCAAGCTTGATGTGAAGCAAGAAGGCCGTAAACGGATCGTTACGAACGACAAGCTTCAAAGCGTAGATCATGAAAATGTCTACATCGTAGGGGACAATATCTTCTATATTCCGGAAGGCGAGACTCGCCCTGTACCACAGATGGTTGAGAACGCCGAGCAAGCAGCACCGGTAATTGCTCACAACATTCATGCTGATGTGCATAACAAACCGAAGAAATCCTACAAACCTGGCTTCCACGGTACGATGGTATGTATCGGCAGCCGTTACGGCGTAGCGAATGTCGGCATGCCGAACAAGATGTTCATGGTTAGCGGATTCCTGGCTATGTTTTTCAAGCACATGATCAATATGTACTATTTGTTCACCGTATGCGGTTTTAACAAAGTATGGACTTATATGATGCACGAGTTCTTCCATGTGAATAATCGCAGAAGCTTTGTGGGCGGACACTTCTCCAAGCGGTCGCCGAACTTCTGGCTCTTGCCGCTGCGCATCTTCGTAGGCTACAAATGGCTGGAAGAAGGTATTGATAAGCTGCCTAAGATCCTCAAGGATCCGAACAACATCTTCCTGATCCCTGCTTCCACCAAGGCTGGCGACGCAGTATCTGCCGCAAGTGAAGCCGCAGGCGCAGTAACCCAAACCGTAGATGCCCAATCCGCAGCATCCGCTGTAGAAAGTGCTTCGACTGCAGTCACGGCTCTGCCGGTACCGGATTTCATCAAATCTATTGTGAACTGGTTCATGGATATTTTCTTCTACACTTCGGATGGCGGTTATACTGCATTAGCTACCGTATTCCAATTCTTCATGGTGTTTGCAGAAATTGGGATCGGCATTTGCCTCATCCTCGGCCTGTTCACCGCTGTATCGTCGGCAGTCACGGTTGGCCTGGGCGTTATGATCTGGTCCTCCAGCATGGCTTCGACAGAAATGCTGTGGTACATGACTGCAGGCGTTGCTCTGATTGGTGGTTCCGGCAGCATGTTCGGTCTCGACTACTATGTTCTCCCATGGCTTAAGAAACAATGGAAGAAGATCCCGCTCGTTCGTAGATGGTATCTATATACGGACTGATCTTCCTTAATCAGCAATAGCAAGCAATAGTTCGTATTAGAGTAATGTGCGCCTGCCGTACATTACTCTAATTTTTAACATCGCTTTATCCAATGGATTCACCTAACTGATCATGGCATTTCCCTGCATAATTTCCTATCTAAGTGTCTAGCTTACTTACATGATAACGATGTTGCTGTTATATATACTCCAAGCTGGAGTATGCCAAGTCGGTGTCAAGCTCCCTGCAATCTTACCTGCTATTTAAGCGAGTGTTCAAAGAGGCCCATTATCAGCACCGAGAAGGTTGGATGATGCTAGGGACTGAGGAGCAGAGCCTGCGTAGTTTGTACGTAAGCACCTGAAATGTTTCCAGAGGAAACATAACAACTTCGTAAGCATATGCTTAGGCCCAGCGAAATTCAAGATTCGATGCCGGTAACGCTTCCCGCTTTGCTTCGTATTAGATATAGACTTTATAAGTCATCCAGCTGTGCTGATGGAATTCTATATCGCAAGAAAGCCTATCTTATATATCGCGGTCGCTTTTTCTTGAACTGACTTCGATCTGGTTTTCTTATTAAAAGTGGACTTTTTGAACAACCTCTTTAAGGAGTGTGCCCTATGGAAACGAAGCTCGTTCAAGATGCTTGTCTTTTGTTGCAGGGTGAAATTTCGCCCGAATCTGGCATTCGCCTCGAATTACGACAAGAAGACATTCTGCCTATGGTCAGAGTTCTGGATCAGTACGAACTCACTCCTGTCCGCAAGCAGCGTCACTTGTCTATTTACATCGCAATCAAGTTCGCTCTTCAGAGCCATGCAGCCTCTGACGGCTGTACCGGCGAGATGCTAACGCGCAAAGTACTGAACGGCGACTATCTATATAGTCTGTATGTCCAATTATGCCTGAAGTGGGAGGAGTTCGACCTTCTCACCCATTTGGCCCCCATTGTTAAGCGGATCCAAATCAAACATGTAGAAGGGACTCCCAAAGATATGCTGCTGATCGAAGGCTGGGAATGGTTCCTGCAGCTCGAAGGGAATTGTGCCAGAGCGATCCAAGCGATCTAATCTTGGTTGCCCTCCTTGCTGCGGCAAGATGTATTTTCACTCAGAGGAGAGGATCATCATGAAGCTTGATGAGGCATTAGGTATCTCGCTGCGGGCGGTAGACCGTGAGATCCAGAACATCGTCAAATACGACAGTGACGTTCCACGCTCCTCGATGCTGGCGCAGAGCATTATCGGCCAACTGCGCTCCGGTGGCAAGCGAGTTCGCCCTTTAATGGTCATTGTCGGTAGCCGATTCGGCAAACCTCAGGATAAGCGTAAGATCTGGCAGCTGGCAGCAGCAGCCGAATTTATTCATGCCGCTTCATTAATCCACGATGATATCATCGATAATTCACCGCTAAGGCGCGGCCAACCAGCACTTCACGTTACACTTGGCGTCAATGAGGCGCTGCATGTTGGCAATTATATGTCGGCGCGAGTCGTAGAGTTAATCTCTACATATTCCGCAGAACGTGAGCGATATGCTTACGATCTGTCCTCCTTAGTTACGACTCAGCTATGCATAGGTGAATATCAGCAATTGACTCATTTATACGATTATGGGGTTACCATCGAAGAATACATCGAGAAATCAAAGAATAAGACAGCGCAGCTTATGGCTGCCTGCCTTCGGATCGGTGCTCTCGCCGCCGGTGCGGATGATGTTACGGCTGATTTGCTTTACAGCTTCGGAGAGAAGCTCGGCATCTCATTCCAGATTCGCGATGATATTCTTGACTTTACTCAATCTTCCGAAAAGCTTGGCAAGCCTGCCGGAAGCGATCTGCGGCATGGTCAGGTTACACTGCCGGTGTTGTTCGCTCTTCAGAATGAGGTTCTCGCCCCGATGATAAGAGCCGTGTCTGCCGATACTTCGCCTCACTTGATCGATCCCGTCATCACTGCCATTCAGCAGTCCGATGCGCTGGCTAAGACGGAGCAGCTGAGCAATCGCTACCTCGACGAGGCCGCTGACATAATCGATCAATTAAGCGAATATCCGGCTCACAAGGATCTGCAAGTCCTTCTTCGCTACTTCGGCGGTCGAGATCACTAATACTAGGTAAGTGTCCCATTCATCAAGTTTCTAAAATTAAAAAGCGGATTTCCTTCATGTAATACATAAGGAAATCCGCTTTTTGGTTTTCACTGCATCGTATCTACAGCAAGAAAAAGTCCCCCATCGTACAGAACAAAATAACCATGCTGATGACCTGATTCAGGTTATAAGACGCGATGTTCATCCGCTTCCGGTTCGACGGCTTAATGATCTTATGCTCTACCATGAGCAGCGCGATCGCGATGACGATCCCGAGTATATATAGCCAGCTTAAATGGCGGATCGGGATCAAGGCAATGAGCAGCAGCACCATAATGGCATGGAGACCGGCGGCAATTCGCAACCCATTTTTCAGACCGAAGAAGCTCGGAATCGACCATAGCCCATGGCTGCGGTCAAAGTCGATATCCTGCGAGCCGTAAATAATATCGAACCCGGCGATCCATAACATCACGACTGTCCCGAGAATGAACGGGGTAAAGGCGAACTTCCCGGTCACGGCAAACCAGGCTCCGATTGGCGCTGAAGCGATAGAGAAGCCAAGGTACAGATGGCTGAGAAATGTAAATCGCTTCGTATATGAATACGATGAGATCAGAAAGATAGCTACCGGCGATAAAATAAAGCAGAGCGTATTCAGCATTGCGGCAGCAAATATAAAAATAGCGTAATTGACGACGACAAACACCAGAACTTCCTTGGCATCAAGCAGCCTTCTTGGCAAATGGCGATGCGCTGTTCTCGGATTCTGCTCATCAAAGACACGGTCTACGACGCGATTGAAGGCATTTGCCCCGTTTCTGGCAGCTATTAATGCAATCAGTCCCCAAAGTATGATACGGCTGGAAGGAAGCCCCTCAGCGGCCCATATCATGGAGATGATGGCAAACGGCAGCGAGAACAGGGTATGCGAGAACATCACCAGTTCCCCATACAGTTTAATCTTTGAGCCGATTTTTCTGGCGTACTCCATAATGTTCACTCCCCCTCATATTCCATAACGTGCGCCAACAAGAGCGCCATGATACGAAATGGAATATTTCCTGACTCTAGCTCAATGCAACCCGCAGTGAAGAACGCAATGCGTTAAGCATTTCTTCAACATCCTGCGCTGTAATCACAAGCGGTGGCTGGAAGGCCAAAACGTTGCGGTGCACCCCATTCTTGCCGATAATGAAGCCGCGGTCCTTCATTTCCTCAAGCACCTCATCAACGAGAACAGCACCTCGTGCCGGCTCGTCAGCACATAACTCAGCCCCGATCATGAGGCCGGCTCCGCGCACATCCGATAGGTCTGCATACTGCTCAGCAAGCTGCTTCAGTCCTGTCAGAAGCTGTTCTCCAAGCTTCAGCGAATGCTCTGCCATATGATTGGCTTCAATATAGTCGAGCACAGCCAGACCGGTTACAGACGATACCGGGTTGCCGCCAAATGTAGAAGCCGACGGACGTGTAAAGCTTGCAGCAATCTCATCTGTAGAAGCAAACGCTGCGATCGGGATGCCGCTGCCCAGCGCTTTGGCCATGGTGATAATGTCCGGAACAACGCCCCAGCGGCTCATCGCGAACATTTCACCCGTTCGGCCAAACCCGGTCTGAATTTCATCATCAATCATCAACACGCCATATTGCTCCAGCAGCGTCTTCACTTCAGGGAAATACCAGTCTGGGGGCACGATGATCCCGCCATTGCCTTGAATCGGTTCTACGAGCATGGCCGCGATCGTATCACCTTTCTCGGCCAGAACAGTCTTCAAAGCGTCGATTGAACGACGGGCCGCCTCATCAAGACTAATTCCATATTCATAAGGACGAGGAATGAAGGTTACCTCCTCTGCGCCCGGCTGCGCTAATTGCGGGTCAGCCCGCCACATGCTCAGTCCGGTTACGCTCATCGTCAAATACGTACGACCGTGCAGGCTCTGCTCCAGTGCGATGAAGCCCTTCCGTCCGGTATGGAGACGGGCCAGCAGCATCGCGCCTTCATTCGCTTCCGAGCCGCTGTTCACGAAGAAGGTTCTGCGCAGCTGGCCAGGAAGCACTTCGGACAGACGCTCCGCAAGATCGACGTTCGGCTGGGTCAAATACAGCGTACATGTATGCTGCAGTGTCTTCATTTGTTCAGCAGTACGTGCAGCAATCTCAGGGTTGCAGTGTCCACTGGCACAGACCGATACACCGGCAAAAAAATCGGTATATCGTTTGCCATCATGCCCGTATAAATATTGCATCTCGCCTTTGACAATCTGCGGCGGATTGCGATAGAAATAGCCCGTGCAAGGATAGAAATATTGTCTGCGTTTGTCCAGAACACCCTCTGGTCCGATATATTGATGCATACTTTCATACCCCTTCCGATTTGATCTCTCACTTCTATATGAGGCGTTCAGAAAGTCACATTGGGTCACGCCTCTCAAAACTTTGAATAAATTGTGAAAATTTTCTCATAAATTCCGTCGGATTTCCTAGACCGAGGCTGGCTCCTGCTGCGCTGTCGCGTTCGTATCTTCCATTCCGCGACTCTTGCCAATATCCCCACCATCAAATTGCAGAGCTCCCAATGTGTAACCGGCATATACCGGACTCATTTCGGCGAAGCGCGTTTCTGATGTATCCGGATTGGCAATGGCAGCTTTATATGCGCTGACAATCCGCTGCAATTGCTCTGGCCTGTAGGTGGCTCCTTCAATCCGGAATACAGAAAGCCCTGCTTCAATCAGCTCACGAACAACCGGCATCAGGTTCAGCTCTTTAGCCATCATCAGATGGCAACGGCCGTACACATCACGATATACCGGATTCTCGCCCTTATCCGTCTTCATCACGAGAATATTGTTGCTCACAAAATGGTTCTCTTCCTCGCCGATTGGCTGGAATATCTCAGTGTTCTCGTACAGATCATGTTCCATATACATCATCGCTGGAGAACCATGCACGATCGCCTCGATTGGAAGTTCCGTATGATCCAGCAATGCGGCCAGATCGTTCAACGGCAGCTCCAACGATGCCGTCAGCCGCTCTACTCCAAGCCGATGGTAGAACTCGGCCGAAATACGGTTATAGACATTCAGATTGAAGTCCCCAATCAATGGGTAACCCGCGTTCGCAAATTTATGGATAGCACCGAGATTTGTGACCATAATGCCATCGATAGGCAACCGGTCGCCAGCAATTAATCCTGCATACATTTCGAATTGCAGTTCATCCATCATACGCGGCAAGCAGAGATAGATCTTCGCCTTGCCTTTGCTCTCGGCCAATTCATGGATTTCCGCTTTAGTAAAGGCATGATCCGGTTCAAATACATCTCCCGACAAGTAAATATGATCCGCACCTGCTGTAAGCGCCGCCTTAGCTTGAGCCATATTGTTCACATGAACCGATACTTCGGCTGCCGCCTTCGAGGGTTTGCGCACCTCTGCCAATTTACCGCGGATATCGGCCACTCGCTTCTCGCTGAGTTCTCTCTCGGCAGTTGGAGTACTGAATACTTTGCCCGTACTGTAGAACTTGCCTGTTCCTTCATAACGCTTGTTAATATTCGATAATCCGGGTCTGCCAAAGGCATAAGCCGTTGAGAAATCCCGCTTGCGATTCTCGAAGAGCAGCTTCGAGTCCCGTGTCCGTTCGAACCCAATCGGATCGGCTATATAGCGATCAATCGCGTCTCCGTAAGCATTGACCAGCATCAGTACAAATTCGGTATCACGCATGCGGCCTTCGATTTTGAAAGAGGTGATTCCGCCATGAATCAGCTCAGGTATGTGCTCATACATATACATATCTTTAACCGCCAGAGGGTATTCGGCAGGATAGACGTATCCATCCTTTTTGATGCGATAATCCCAGCGGCATGGCTTCATGCATTTCCCCCGGTTACTGCTCATCCCGAACACCATGGAGCTGAAATAACAGTTAGCCCCATGCACCGAACACATATCGCCATGAACGAAATATTCGATCTCAACCCCCGTTGCAGCTTGCAAATAACGAGTGTTCTGCAGGTCCATTTCCCTTGAAGCAACCACTCTTGTTACTCCCATGTCTTGCAGCGCCTTAACCATCTCGATATTGTGCACATTCATCATCACTGAGGAATGGACTGTCAGCGACAGATTCATCTCCTTGATTAATTCCAGAATAGCAAAATCCTGAACAATCAAGGCGTCCGGACCTGCACTATCGAGGAATTTCAAGTAATCGCGAGCCTCGTCGAGCTCATTTTCATTCAGCAGGTTGTTCACCGTAACATATACTTTTTTACCTAGTGAATGTGCGATTTGGGCAGCCTCTACAATCTCTTCCCGCGTGAAATTATAACCTTTGCGCATCAGGCGCATGTTCAAGCTGGGTCCACCGAAATATACCGCATCGCAGTTGGCTTGAATCACTTCCTTGAAAACCTCGAATGTCCCCACCGGCGCGAGTAGTTCAACTTCTTTTCCATTAAAATAACGTGCCATGATGTTTCCCCTCCAGCCTAAATATGTTTATAGAGAGCAACCTCTTATATGAATCGGTATGTCAGCACAACCACAACCAGAAGTACATAGCTCAGGACAAACCAGGTATCCTGGGCCCGCCAAGTAAGCAAATGATATTCCGATCGCGGTGCCCCGACGATATAACCTCGTGATTCCATCGACAGTACTAATTCCTCCGCCCGGCGGAAGGCGCTCACCGTTACCGGCACGAGCAGGGATAACAGCAGCTTCCCCTTTTCCTTCCACGGCAGTTCTTTAATATCTGCGCCGCGTGCAGCTTGTGCTTTAAGTATTTTGTGCGTCTCATCAAGAATGGTCGGGATGAAACGCAGCGAGATGCTCATCATCAGCGTTAGGCGTTGCGTCTTGATGCCAAGCTTCTGCAGCGGCTTCAATACACCGTCCAATCCTTGATTAAGCAAGCCCGGCGTCGTCGTAAACGTAAGAATCGCCGTAAAGGACACCAGCAGCGCCATTCTGGCGGCAGCGATGAATCCGCTCTTCAGACCTTCGGTATAGAGCACCCATCCGCCAATTCGCAGAACGGCCTCTCCCCCCTCGATCGTTAAGCTCTGGACGATAAAGATAAAAACCATAAGTACCCATAGCGGCTTGGCAGCTTTCACAAAATACTTCAATGGAATCTGCGTCGCCAGCATATACACCAGCGAGAACACCGCTGTCAGCAGCAGCATCCACCATGAATGAACAGCGATAACTGCGATCAGATAGAGAATCATCCCTGTAATCTTGGCCCGTGGATCAAGCTGGTGAATTGAAGATCCGGTATCGATACAGCGCCCGAATAATAGCTTATCCCGCATCGTCAGCCCCTCCTCCTTCCGGCGGATGAGCCTTATATAATCCAGCTAGCCGTTCGGCGAGCGCTTCAGCGCTAAAGCACGGCTTTTCATGCTCCAGACCAAACCTTGCCGCAAGCTGGCTCCAGATGCGGATACACTCCGGAAGAGCGAGTCCCGCCTCAGATAGGCGATGCTCCTCGCAAGCCAGCTCTGACGGCGATCCCTGGAATATGGTTCGTCCGTCCTTCATCACGATCCAGGTATCCGCGTAGGGCAGCATTTCTTCAATGCGATGGGTAACGACGATGACCGTCTTCCCCTCTTCACGCTGCAGCTTAGCGAGAAGCTGCGCAAGCTCTGCCCGGCTCTGCGGGTCAAGCGTGGCCGTCGGCTCATCCAGAGCGATGATATCGGGCTCCATCGTGAGAATCGAGGCGATCGCCACCTTGCGCATCTGTCCGCCGCTTAGGTGGAATGGATTACGAGGCAGGAACGAATCATCCAGTCCTAATAGAGCTAACGCCCGGCTGGCCCGTACCTTCGCTTCCTCCAGCGGAACCCCGAAGTTCAACGGTCCAAAGCAAAGGTCCTTCTCGACGGTGTCCTCAAACAGCTGCTGCTCGGGGAATTGAAATACAAGTCCTACGCGCCTCCGCAGCTTACTTAATGGTCCTTTATCTCCAGGCCCAATTGTGAAATCTAGCACTTGCACTCTTCCAGCGGTAGGCTTCAAGATTCCATTGAGGTGCTGGAGCAGCGTAGATTTGCCAGATCCCGTCATGCCGGCAATGCCTACAAAGCTGCCAGAAGCAATCGAGATGCTGACATCCTCTAATGCGCCATGTCTCCATAGACTGCGATCATCATAAGCAAAGCTTACTTGCTCGAAATGAATTGCCATAGCTGCTCGCTCACCTCCTCGATGTCATTGCCAGGCCCCAGTGCAATGCCCCGTCTGCTCAATTCCTGGAACAGTCGAACTCGAAACGGGGCAATCAGCCGACAGGAAGCTAATAGTTCCTCGGCTTCAAACAGTTCCATCGGGCTTAGATCCGCTGCGACTCCCCCATCCTTCAGCACGATCGCTCTATCAGAGGCCAGTATCTCTTCTGCGTCATGTGTTATTGAGATAATTGTATATTCGCCGCTTGTGCTCATTTCTCTCATGATAGACTGCAGCTCTCCACGCGCCTTTTCATCCAACATCGAAGAGGCCTCGTCAAAGATAACGATATTCGGCTCCATGGCCAATATCGCAGCAACGGCCACCCGTTGCTTCTGGCCTCCGGACAATTCCGCCGGGTGCTTGGACAACAGATGACCGATTTCTAACTTCTCGGCGTAATGTTTTACTCGTTCCACCATTTCTTCTCGAAGCAAGCAACGGCCCTCCAAGCCGAAGGCAATATCCTCTTCCACCGTCGCACCGATAAACTGATTATCCGGGTTCTGAAATACCATCCCGATTTTCGGCCTGATTTGGGCAATCGTGTCCTGGTTCAGCTCAGTTCCTTCTACATAAATCTTGCCTGTGTTTGCGGCCAGCAGCCCTCCAAGCAATTTCGCCAGAGTCGATTTCCCGCTGCCATTAGCTCCAACCAGAGTCACCCAGCTCCCAGCTGCAATTCGCAGATCGATATCACTCAGAATTTGCTGCTGCGGATGATAGGCAAAGGACACTTGCTGTAATTCATAAGCCAGTATTGTGTCTCTCATTTCTCTCTCTCCTTTTCAGCCTTCTCATAGCAATCAGCGCCAAGCACCTGACCGACCACAGCTGCTATGCTAGAAATCCTTCGAACAAGGACAATTTCGATAAGGAAGGAACCAGATATCTAACGGCAATACCTACTGCAATCCCTGTAAGTACCCCCATAATCAGCAGCATCGGCAAATAGTAGAATATTTTCGTCGTATTGAAGTAAATACAAGCAGCGGTCAGCTGCCCGATGTTATGAGCGATCCCGCCGACGATGCTAATTCCGATGAAGCTCAGCTTATCGCGCCCGATTAGCAATAGGAACCACATCGCCACAAAGCTGAACAAAGCCCCCATGATGCTAAATAAGAAGCTTGAGAAGGTGCCGAGAATAAAGGCGGTCAGCAAAGTCTTAAGCAGCACCATCATCATGGCATCCCGAGCCCGCAAGAAATAGAGACAGGTTAACACCATAATATTTGCAAGTCCCAGCTTAGCGCCGGGTACACCCATATTGAGGGGAATCAAGGATTCAACCAGGCTTAGAACAACAGCCACCGCAGCAAAGATTGCTACGATCACTGTTCTTTTAAGCGCGATATTAGATTGTTCATTTAACCGTTGCATCGATACCATCCTCCTCTGACGGGCCTTCGATCTCGACCATCAGTTTATGCGGAAGACAGATAATCGTACCTCCCGTCCGATCCACAAATCCGAAGGAAAGACATACTTTATCGGGGCAATCCGCATCGATCATTTCAATACCGTAATCATGAACTTTCAAAATATTAAGCCCATGTTCATTTTTCACTTCAATGGTTTGCTCTTCTTGAGTAAGAGTTACCTCTTTAAATAATTTCCCATCCACCGTAATTTTAGCAGTCCGAAGTTCGTTGTGATTTTTTTCACTTGCATCTCGATCGAACCATCGTGGAATAATAAAGGCCAAAGCAATAACTACAACTAATCCGATCAGCAGAAGATCTCCGCGTTTCATGTGCAACTCCTTATTTCCTTATTTTTTGATAATATAAATCTTAGATGAACTCATTATACATGTAACTTTCATCACAGAAGTGTGATAATTGTCTCATCCCTTGCCTTTTCACAAAAAAATCATTTAAAATTGAAGAGATTTTTAATTGTGAAAATTTGTACTTTTAGTACCGTGCCATTTCTGCTACAATCAAGGACGATAAAAGACAGGCAGAAAAGAGGTTAATCCGATGAATATGAAGAAAGCCGCTATTTTACTGGTAACGATGTCTCTCGCCGGTTCCCTGTTAGCAGGCTGCGGCAATTCGGGAAATAGCTCAGCTCCCGGTTCCAGCAGCGAGACGCAGGATCAAACCGTTGAACCTATGAAAGAAACCTACTTTATCTTTGATACGGTAGTTAATATCAAGATTTATGATCATCGGGCTACCAAGAAAAATCTCGATGAAATCGGAGAATTGCTCAAAGAGATCGACGGCCAGATCAGCAGAAATAACGAGAACAGCGAAATATACAAGGTGAATGCGAATGCTGGTATTGCTCCAGTACAAGTGTCCAAGGAGACTTTCGATCTTGTCGCCTACGCTGTCGATTATGCCAAGCGTTCGGAAGGATTGCTGGACCCAACGATCGGCAGGCTTGTCGCCCTGTGGAATATCGGCCATGAAGGCGCCCATGTCCCCGCTCCCGAGGATATCGCCGCCATGCAAAAGCTGTGCGACTATCATAAGCTGGAGCTGAATGAAGCCAAACACGAGCTGTACCTGACGGAAAAGGGCATGGATATCGACCTGGGTTCCTACGGCAAAGGCTACGCCGCTGACCGCGTATATGACTATTTAGCGGATCAAGGCTTCCATAGCGCGATTATCGACCTTGGCGGCAACGTTTTTGCCATGGGACAGAAGCCCGGAGGCAAGGATTGGAACATCGGCATCCAGGATCCTGATCAAGAGCGCGGCAAACCGATCGGCTTCGTTCCCGTGAATGATAAGACGGTTGTTACCGCGGGGATATACGAGCGTTACTTCATGGAAGACGGCAAAATGTACCCACATATCCTTGACCCCAAGACAGGCTATCCCGTCGATAACAACATCAGTAGCGTAACGATCATTACCGACCGTTCGACCGATGCTGATACGATGGATACCGCCCTCGTTCTTATGGGTGTAGAAAAAGGACTGAAGTTTGCCGAGAGCATTCCCAACACCGAGGTTCTGTTCATTACCAAAGACAAGAAGCTGTATGCTTCACCCGGATTTAAAAAGCTGTTGAACAAGACAAATGATAGCTACACCTATGCCAACTAAAACAAATGGGCTTACTTTAAGCCACTATCTGATTATACACTATCCCGGCGGTTCTTCTACACTGCCGGGAATTTTATATTTAATCGCCCCTCTCTAGACCGATTGCCTTGAGGTCATCTGTACGTTTCCATGCAAATCACTCCATCATACAATGCATTACCACTGAAGGGAGGAATTCAAGCATGTATTCACAACATTGCTGCCATCGTGAACCAAGACCCAAAGTTCGCTTCAAGAGAATTGTTAAAACTCAGGTAACTACGATCAAGTTTGTACCAAAAGTAAGCAAACACTGCCACGTTACTGTGGATCACGGAGTCGTTAGTCCTCGCCGTCGCCGTCATCACCACAACCATCATCACCATCATAAGAACTGCTGTAGAAGCTGTTGGTAAATTAGCAATTCATTAGCCCCTTCAAAAATTTGAAGGGGCTGCGCATCGGATTACCGACCTTGATCCTTATTGTTATCTGCCCTAGGGTTAGCAGATTTTATTTTATCGCATGCATTTATTATCCGCCTCTTGGCATTCGTTTCACGGCGTATGTAGGTCATAAAATTAAGAAATAGGATATATAGAGGATAGAGCAGCGCGGCCGCTATTACTAACAATCCCAATACAGGCGGTGGAGAATCAGCCCGATCCGTGATAGGGAATAGACGGCTAATCCCATACATAAACATCACTGCATACGGCAGCCAGAGTACGGCAGTCCAGAACCTTGCTCCCCCACTTTCTAATAAGCGGTTCGTCAGATAGTACATCAGAAATGAAGCAGCAAGCAGGATCACGATCATCGCCCAACCGATGATCCTATTCATCTGCGCCAAATCAACGCCAGCCACTCTTGCAAGCCGATACGGCTCCGCCATCAGTTCAATTTGTATGGCAAAATGAAGTCCATATAAAGCGCTTATACCGTTCAGTTTAAGAAATCTAATCATAAGACCTCCCAGGCAAAGCGATATACTTATACCTCTAACGTCAGCCAGCCCGTTAAAGTTACTCCTGTCTGGAGGTATCAAAGCGTCTTTAACCCCACGGGCATCACCTCCCTTCCGGGAGATTAACCGACCACTCTTTTAAGCCGTACTCATACACAAGCTATATTATAGAAAATATTTTCTCATCATTATTGATAATCTATTTCTTGGCATCTATCTTCTTTTGCAGCTCCGATATTTCCCGCTCTGCGGCGGTGATTCCTCCCCGGAGCTCCTTTAAGGTATCCTTGTTCTCCTTGAGCTCCTCTTCGAGCTGCTTCAGTCGACCCGTTGAGTTTTGTTTTGATTTCTCCTTCTCAATTTCTGCAACTAAGGTTGTTATCTTATCCTTTCTCAACGCTATATTTACTTCACAGCTGCTAATTACACCACGTAAATGATTAATCCGATTAGTCCATTCTAAAGTCTCATCGACTAATACATTGTCTTCCATTGGACTTTGTGAATCGGTCGGTTCGCCTACTAAGACCGTCTTCCCCTCCACGGTTAAAGGAACTCCGAATGTTGCAGCCATCGCTCTAACAGGTGCATAAACAATCCCACCTAACACGGCGCCCTCCGATATCAAGGTACCGTCTGTTTTTTTAATGGTATAAATCCCCTTTTGCACATTCATTCGAGACCTGATGGAGCTGGAGAGAACGGATGCAATCCCGAAGAGCAGTACTCCCACAACGACCCCGGCTATAAACTTCTTCATTTCAAACCTCCTGGAAAATTACTTCTTACTTTTAATTATCGCTCGTTTTGGTGCAAGTTATGATAGAGCCCGCAATGGTAAAACACCACTTCACTTGAGTAAAGGGTGGAAAAACGGTAGATCATAAGCTTTTTACGCAAAAAGGCACGGCCCCAGAGAACTTCGGATACCGTGCCACGCTTGAAAAAGTAAGGATGCTGATGAGAGGATTCGAACCACCGACCTACGCATTACGAGTGCGTTGCTCTACCTGCTGAGCTACATCAGCATAATCTCTTCGAATTTCAGAAACAAAAAATATTATACCGCTTTTTTGGAAAAATGCAACCACAAAGACTGGAAAATGATTAAAGCTTCTCGCGTACGGAGCGCAGCTTCTGCTCAGAGGAGCTCACTTTATCTCGGCGGTCATCGATCTTGATCGAGGTGGATACGCGCATCGCCCCAGATTGGAATGGTGCTTCATGAAGGGCCCGGATCGCGGTAAAGATATCCTCAAGCTGCCCCTCAATAATCGTGCTCATGGAGGTCAGTGTATATTGAATGCCGGTTTGCTTCTCCAACACGCGCTGCAGCTCGGCTACATATGAACTGAGACTGGTGCTTCCTGTACCAACGGGAATAACTGTTACTTCTGCTATCGCCATCTTCAAGACTTCCTTTCTATTCCATATTAATTCTATTCTAACCACAACCCCGGGTGAAATTCAAACTCCGATTCGCTGGATTTCTGCTCAGATCTTCTAACGAAACTACTGAACGCTATTGCCGCGAAAAAAAGCACAAATTCAATTTAACGAAACTACATATCGTTATTTGGGCTTGTACCTGCTGAAACCGACTATTTTGGGCCAAATAGCGATACCCAGTTTCGTTACATTTTTCAGTCCCGCTTTTTCGTCCAAATAACGTTATCCAGTTTCGTTAGAGACGGTTTCGTAGATGCCAGTCGAATCCCCTCCCTTCTCTCCAATAATCACTCATTCAAGCATCTGTGCAGTCCATAAAAGTTCACAATTTTTTTCGACCCCGACTCGCCGCATCACATCTGCTTTCTCCTGTTTTTCAGTTAATTTTCACTCGTCAATCCTTCTTATGACCTGTTTACAAACACAACATATTGGGCTATGATCAATTCCAGACAACCAAATATAGTATGAACAGGTGGTTCGGTGCATTTTATACTACCGGATCTTAAAAGGGAAGCGCGGTGCAAATCCGCTGCGGTCCCGCCACTGTGACCGGAAGCTTGGGAGGCTTCACAGCCTCTATAAGTGAGTGTTCAAAAAGGTCAGTTTTCAACACCGAGAAGGTTAGATGAAGCCAAAGGCAATAGGAGCGCGGCGCGGGCAATACCTGCGCAAGCACCGGAAAGCCCGGCTGAATTCAAGATTTGATACCGATGGCTGATCAAAAAGTGAACTTTTTGAACACACTCTACAAGCGATACAAGCGATTCGGCGGCAATATGCCACTGCGGGTAGGCAAGCCTGTGGGAAGGCGCCACTGAATAACCCGGAAGCCAGGAGACCTGCCTGTTTCAATGACACCGCTAATGACCTGCGAGGAATCAGGCAGGTGTCCGCTTGCAGCTGCTACATACTATTTCAGCTATACACTATCCGAGCACAGGAGTACTGTGTTTGATGGAGCGCAATCGGGCATTTTCGACCTTCAAGCAGGTTGGAAATGCTTTTTATATGTCTAGAATGTCTAGTAATTAGAGGGGAGCACTTAGTTATGGCTTTATTAAATCGAATTTATACGGATCAGGAGCAAATGCTGGATGAGGTGATTCATTTAGGGGAAGAAATTGTTGCCAGCTCCAACCTGGATGCACTGCGCGAGAATGCAAACCTGAACGGTGAGAGCTTCTCCGGCAAAATGAGCAAATTTGGCAGTGAGTACGCCAAATGGTATGCAAATCACTTTGTGATGCCTAACCATCTGGTACAAGCTATTCAAGACAATATCGTCTATGTGCATGACCTGGATCAATATGCCATCGGCACGACGAACTGCATCTTCATTCCATTTGATAAACTGCTCGCTCAAGGCTTTAACACCGGAAATGGCAGCGTTCGTCCGCCTAATTCGATCATGACAGCTATGGCGCTGGTGGCGATCATTTTCCAATCCCAGCAAAATGCCCAGTATGGCGGCGTCTCCTCCAATAAACTGGATCACGATCTGGCCCCTTATGTAAGGAAGTCGTTCGCGAAGTATTTCCGCAAAGGGCTTGGCTACTTTGAAGAAGGAGACGAGGCGGCGGACCTGGGTGAAATCTCCATGAGTCGCAGCGACCTTCAGGAGCAATATCCGAGAACTTTCAAATATGCCTCCAAGGAGACCGAATCAGAAACTTTACAGGCTGCGGAGAGCCTGATTCATAACTTGAATACGATGTCGAGCCGGGCGGGCGGACAAATCCCGTTCACCAGCATCAACTATGGGACCTGCACCTCTCCGGAGGGACAATTGGTCATCCAATCCCTGCTGAAGGCGACGATGCGCGGTCTGGGCAGCGGTGAGACACCGGTCTTCCCGATCCAAATTTTCAAATGCAAACAAGGGATCAATCAGGATAAAGAAGATCCGAACTATCATCTATTCCTGATGGCCGCAGAATGCTCGGCCAAACGACTGTATCCCAACTTCGCTAACCTGGATGCGCCGCTCAACCTGCAATACTATGACCCCACCAATCCGGATACGGAATTTGCAACCATGGGATGCCGCACTCGCGTATTAAGCGACCGCTTGGGACGCAACCATCTGTCCGGCAAAGGCAATCTGTCCTTTAATACAATTAATCTCGTCAAGCTTGGACTGGAGCACGGTATCGCGCTGGGACGGCGCAAAAAGGCCGATGAGCGCGGCTTCTACCGCGAGCTGAAGCATTATATGGATATCGCAACGGATGGCTTGCTGCACCGCTTCGAGATTCAGTCTCGCCAAAAGGCCAAAGCTTCCGATTTCATGATGCGCGAAGGCGTCTGGGAAGGTGGCGAGCAGCTCGCCCCTGACGATCAGGTTGGAGACCTGCTCAAGCACGGCAGCCTGTCGATCGGATTCATCGGGCTCGCGGAATGCATGAAGGCATTGTACGGCAAGCACCATGGCGAAGATGAGGAAGTATATCGCAAAGCTTATGACCTGATCTCTTATATGCGCAAATATTGCGACGAGCAGAGTGAGCGCCACAATCTGAATATTACGCTGTTCGCAACGCCTGCCGAAGGGCTGTCCGGCAAGTTTACCAAGCGTGACCGGGCTGTGTACGGCAAGGTGGCTGAAATTGTAGACCGTGAATACTATACCAATTCGTTCCACATCCCGGTGTACTATACCATAAGTGCAGCGAAGAAAATTGAGTTGGAAGCCCCGTTCCATGATCTTTGCAACGCCGGCGCTATCTCTTATATCGAGCTGGATGGGAATGCTCGCAATAATCCGGCTGCATTCATCAACATTGTAAAATTTGCGTTATCCAAGCAAGTCAGCTATTTCAGCATTAACCATCCGATTGACCGCTGCACATCCTGCGGCTATGAGGGGATTATCGGAGCTACCTGCCCTTCCTGCGGTCAGCATGAGAATGATGTGCATATCCGTCGCCTGCGCCGGGTAACAGGCTACTTGACCGGAGACTATCAGACCCGCTTCAACGCCGCTAAACAGGCAGAGGTTCGGGATCGGGTGAAACACGGGATATGAACATCTGCGGTTATTACCCGGAATCAATAAATGAAGGCGAAGGCCTGCGCGCCTCCATCTTCATCAGCGGATGCCGCCACCGTTGTCCGGGCTGCTTCAGCCCGGCTACGTGGAACTTCAATTATGGAGAACCATTTACAGAAGAACGGCAGGCAGAGATTATCTCGGATATTAAAAATAACCCTCTATTAAGCGGGGTCTCTATTCTTGGCGGCGATCCCTTTTTCTCTGCTGAAGAGGTCAATGATTTCATCGATCGATTGCGCCAGGAAGCTGGCCCGGTTCCGATCTGGATATATACAGGATATACATTTGAAGAACTGCTGGCGATGCCGGGTACCCCGGAATTTGGCCTGCTGGAACGCTGTGATGTTCTTGTCGATGGAAGATTTATAAAAAATTTAAGGGACCCCTCTCTGCTCTATCGAGGCAGCTCTAACCAGCGTATTATAAGGATTCCAGAGAGCTTGGCAGCCCAAAAAGTTATAGATTGGGAACCCTTGTACTCTTTCTAGCCTACCTCGTTTCTTGTATAATTGATAATCTGTGATGTTTCTCACAGTGAATATGGTGAAATATATACCAACCGGCGCGACATACTCTCTCAGCGCCCCTTTTTTTCGCTGTTTATTTGCAATTTTAAATAACAAGTTTTGTAGTTTCGCACAGCTTTGGCTGCTGCCTGATCTTATATCACGAAAGCGAGGATATTCCATGCCATCATTTGTAACCAAACCTAATAACCGCCAACTGGCGTTCGACAGCGAGCGTCTGGGCATCTACGCCGACCGTATTCTGGAGGGCTTGAACAAAATCGATAAGGAGCGCCTGCTGCGCGGTGTGCAATCCAAATTGAGACGCGATGTCGTTACCGGAGAGGAGATCAGCAGTGCATTTACGATGTCTGCGCTTGAGCTCGTGACCAAGGAAGAGCCGGAGTGGAAATTCGCCGCTGCCCGCGCCCTGCTGACATCCCTGTATAAGAAGGCCGCCGTGAACCGCCGCTATAAATCTTATCCGGATCAGCCTTACGGTTCGTTCTACCATCTGATCTCCGACCTATGCAAGAGCGGTATCTATCGTGAAGAATTGCTAGAGTACTATACTAAAGAACAAATCGACGAGCTTGGAGAGGTAATTGACCCATCCTGTGATTTACTGTTCGACTATATCGGGCTGCTTACGCTATCCGAGCGTTATCTGGCTGCTGACTTTGAAGGTCGCACCATGGAGCTGCCGCAAGAACGCTACATGGTCATTGCCATGTACTTGATGCATAAAGAACCGGCAGAGAGACGGATGGAGCTTGTCAAAGAAGCCTACTGGGCGATGAGCCATATTTACATGACCGCGGCAACGCCAACGATGTCCAATGCCGGCAAGAAGGTAGCCGGGCAGCTCTCCAGCTGCTTCATCGATACCGTTGACGATTCCCTCGAAGGGATCTTCGACTCCAATACCGATGTGGCTCGCCTCAGCAAGATGGGCGGCGGAATCGGTGTCTATCTCGGCAAAGTCCGGGCCCGTGGATCAGATATCCGCGGCCACAAGAACACAAGCTCTGGCGTCATCCCCTGGATTCGCCAGCTTAACAACACCGCGGTCAGCGTAGACCAGCTTGGCACGCGCAAAGGCGCAATCGCCGTCTACCTTGACGTATTTCATAAAGATATTCTCTCCTTCCTCGACCTGAAGCTTAACAACGGGGATGAGCGGATGCGCGCGCATGATATTTTCCATGGCGTATGTCTGCCTGACTTGTTCATGGAGGCTGTAGAGAACCGGGGTGAGTGGAATCTGTTCTGCCCGCATGAAGTGAAGAAGACGATGGGCTGGAAGGACGCAAACGGACGTCCGCTGGGCTTGGAGGATTTCTATGATGAGGAAGTCGGCAAGGGCGAATTCCGCGAGAAATATCAAGAAGCAGTGGATCACCCCACCCTGTCCCGGATCACAATGCCGGCCATTGACATTATGAAGCGAATTATGAAGTCGCAGCTGGAGACGGGAACACCTTACATGTTCTATCGCGATACTGTCAACCGTGCGAATCCGAACCGGAACCACGGTATGGTCTACTCCTCCAATCTATGTACGGAGATTATGCAGAACCAATCGCCAACAGTCGTTGAGCAAGAGGAACTCGTAACCAAAGATGGCCAGACCCGGATCGTCATCTCTAAAATTCCTGGCGATTTCGTTGTCTGCAACCTGAACTCGATCCACCTGGCACGTGCTGTACCTGCCGGAGTCCTGGATCGTCTCGTACCGATTCAGACACGTATGCTGGATAACGTCATTGACATTAATAATATTGAGGTGCTTCAAGCACAATATACCAACAGCCAATACCGTGCTATCGGGCTGGGTACCTTCGGTTTGCACCATCTGCTCGCACTTGAGGGCATCCGCTGGGAATCCGAGGAGGCTGTACAATATAACGATGCTCTATATGAGAAGATCAACTACCTGCTGATCAGATCAAGTATGGAACTGGCGATTGAAAAAGGCCGCTATCCGAAGTTTACAGGCTCGGACTGGGATAACGGACATTACTTTACTTCCCGTGGTTATGTTGACGGTTCGCGTGAAGGCAAATTCGTAACAACAGAGCAATGGAAAGAGCTGATGGGACAAGTCCATGAGAACGGCGTACGCAACGCCTGGATGTTCGCTATCGCGCCTAACGGATCGACCTCAATCATTGCCGGCTCTACCGCCAGCATCGATCCGCTTTATGAACTTCTTTCCTATGAAGAGAAAACAACCTATAAAGTCGCGAACCCGGCTCCAGACCTGTCCGAGAAGACGATCTGGTATTACAAGACCGCGTTCATGATCGATCAGCACTGGTCCATCAATATGGCCAGCGCCCGTCAACGCCATATCGACCAAGCGCAAAGTTTCAACCTTTATGTACGCCCGGACATCAAAGCAACCGAATTCCTGGAGCTGCATCTGCATGCCTGGAAGGCTGGCATCAAGACAACTTATTATGTCCGCAGCCGTGCATTGACTATTGAAGAGTGCGAATCCTGCGCATCATAATCCTATTTTTGATACTGATAGATTTGCAAGATTATTAATATTAGGAGATGGACTAAATGACACTGCAATTACAGGAGATCTTTAACACTAAGGCTCCCAACAAATCAACCCGTATCATTAATGGCGAATGCTCCGGTATTGTGAACTGGGACGACATCCGTATGCCGCATATGTATAAGCTGTACAAGGTGCTGCTGCTCAATTACTGGATTGCCGATGAAATCCCGATGAGTAAAGATGCCCAGCAGTTCCCGCTGCTTGAGCCTGAGGAACAGCGCACCTTCAAGATCAACATCGGCCTCTTAGCCGTGCTTGATTCGATGCAGACGATGTTCGTCGGCGATGTGAAGCGCTATTTAACCGATTCTTCCCTGGAAGCGATCGCGGCAGTCATCGCCCAGCAGGAGGTTGTGCATAACCAATCCTATTCCTATGTATTGTCCTCTCTCGTATCCGATCAGGAGCAGAAGGAGATTTTTGAATATTGGAAGCATGATCCGGTACTGCTGGACCGCAATACGTTCATCTCCGAGATCTATCAGAACTTCCGCAACGAACAGACACCTCAAACCTTCTTTGAGGCGCTGGTAGCCGACTTGATTTTGGAAGGCATTTTCTTCTACAGTACCTTTGCCTTCTTCTATAACCTGGCTCGCGATCAGAAGATGATGGGGACCAGTCAGATGATCTCCTATATCCAACGCGATGAGAACCAGCACTGCTACTTCTTCGCCGAAGTATTCAAGCAGCTGCTCACCGATTATCCGGAACTGCATACTCCGGAAAATATGGATTATGTCTATCGCACAATTAACCGTGCGGTTGAGCTCGAGACCAACTGGGCGCATTATACGCTCAAGCAGGTACGAGGCATCGACCTGAACGAATTGTCCGATTACATCAAATACATCGCCAATAAACGCCTTAAATTGATGGGGCTGGACAAAGCATACGAAGGCGTTGACGTCAACTGCATGCCTTGGATCAAGCCATTCTCCGATGAAGCGCTCAATGCAACAAAGACGGACTTCTTCGAAGCTAAATCCCGCAACTACGGCAAAGTCGGCGACGACAACGGATTTGATGATCTGTAAGAATTGATTAAAAAGGCACCGAGGTACCGGGCAATCCCGATCACTTCTGTGCCTTTTCACTATATACAAGTTATATTTGCTGCATATCCCTATTTCCCCATAAACTGCTCCAGTGCTGCCTTCACCGTGGTGAACCGATTCCCGATCAGCTTGACCAAATCCTCGGATGCGAAACTGAATTGCCCCGCAGCAATAGCGGGATAAATAGCCTGGGTCATAAACGCCGCTGCTGCTCCCGGCGTCCCGGTTGCCACGAGGCGTTCATAGGCCTGTTCAGAGCTTAAATCCGCATGCTTGACCAGTGTACCAGATACCTCGGACAAAATTTGCACAAACTCATCATACGTAAAAGGATGCGGATGCGCCAGTTCATAGGTTTGGCATTCATGTCCTGAGCCGGTTAATACGTTGGCCGCAGCCAGTGCCAGGTCATTACGGGTCACATAGTTCACTTTGGCTCCTGCTGAGGCAGATACGAGCTCACCCGATTCGATCACTCCATGCAGGCCAGGATTTACGAGAATATCCATATAAAATCCGTTGCGCAGAAAAGTATAAGGAATCCCCGTCGTTCGAATCGCATATTCTGTCGCGAGATGAAGATTTTCCAGTCCCAACGCGGACTTTTCTGGAAATGCAAGGCTGGTATAAGCGATAAAGCCTACCTTTGCATCTCTCGCCGCTTCAACGACCCGGGCATGCTGGGCAATACGATGGGTGTTATCCAAGGATGGGCTGGAGATGAAGAGCAGCTTATCCACATTTTCAAAGGCCGCAAGCATGGAGGCTTCATCTTCATAATCTCCATAGCGAATCTGAAGGCCCAGATCAGCCAGCGGTTTGGCTTTCTCGGGATTGCGAACCACAGCAATCATATCTCCAGCAGACACGTTACGCTCCAACAAATGGAGGATCGTCATTTCTCCGAGCTGTCCTGTAGCACCGGTAATTGCGATTTTACTCATAAGACCGTCTCCTTTGCCGCTTAATTGTATTTTCGGATTCCCTTTTTACGATTATTATTTTATAATATCTTTATGTCGATTTTTCATGACATCTTGAAAGTACAATTTCATAGGCGCCCGTAGCTCAGCAGGATAGAGCGACAGTTTCCTAAACTGTGCGTCGCGGGTTCGAATCCCGCCGTGGCGCGTAAAAAACCCTTGTATATCAAGGGTTTTCCCTTTTTAACACCGAGTGAATCCGAGTCAAATTATGGACATCCAAGTGACTTTTGTCCCCAGTCCGTCCCCAGTCTCCCCCCCCCCCTTTAAATAATCACCATCATTTAAAGGATCAAAGTGAAAGGTTTGTGCCCAAGTCGGAGAAACGGCATAAACACAAGCAGGCAGTTCTATATTTTTTACTGTTAGAATCGCTCTAATATAGATTATTGCATTTTCCTCTTCAATGTCCCATGGGACTTCAATTTTGTGAATTTTCGCCATTTCTGTCCAGCCCCTATCTTGTGTGTTTTACTTACAGTCTTAGTACATGGTACAATTTACCTTATATAATCTAGAAAGGTGTTAAAAATGGATCTTCCTGAACCGGGGAGAAGCCGTTTACCTGAACTGCTTGCACTGAACAAAATGACCGCTAGACAACTATCCAATCGCATAGGCTGTACCGAAGCCCATATATCTCAGGTTATAAGCGGAAGAAGCTACCTGTCGTATGTACTGGCTTGGAGGGCGTCCAGGGTTTTAAATTGTACAATGGAAGAATTGCACGAATCATGAGTCAGGAGCGGCAGAGGCGAGCCCTCTCCCCCGGCAGGACTTAACAATCATTTAAGTTTTGGATATTTATGTATGTCATAAATCCCCCTCCTGCACAGCGTTTATGGATAACATTAACACTTTTTAATGTCGATTACTGTCGATAAATGCGGATTAAAATAATTTAATGTAAACGATAACATTAGTATAATACGAACATGTGTTCTTATGTATAAAATATATCATTGCATCTAATTACTTAGAGGACATTCAGAGGACAGATAAAGGACATAAATCTTCTGTTTAGATTCAAAAAAAATCCCACCTACCGGTTAAGGCAGAGTGGGATTTTTGCGGCTCCCCGGGTTCAAGGGAGTCTTTTAGGAAGCTATACGGACACAACTAGGGATTAGTTTGTCCAATATAATTATATACAATAAGCGAGTACTGTAGCAAATCTCCAAATTATGACTGCAGGTATTTAAACCTGCAAAAAAAAAAAAAAATCCCACTTGCCGATTAAGGCAAAGTGGGATTGAACCTCCCTAAGGTCAAAGGAAGCCGTTTGCGGTGATCGCCAGACGGGAGGAGCTGACTGCCCTACATTATATTCAATAACAGGTATATCTGCTACTCTGTTTGTAAGCAAAGGGTTGCTTGGATTTGTCTCCAAGCTTCCCTTTTCTGAAATAGCTTGCTGTGCTCGATTATGCTAAGATGTGTGTAGCTCATGGCGGATTCTACAGTGTCGCGCTTCATAGTACCTCACAAAAAACGCATAAGGAGTTACAAATGGAAAAGAAAGAATCAAAACAAAAACTATTAACAACTTGCTTACTTGTAGTCTATTTAATCGTGCTAACTTGGATTATTTTATTTAAAATGCAATTTTCAATTCGAGACTTTGACCATTATCGCAATCTTAACTTAATTCCATTCCATGGATCGACAATAACAAATAATGGGGTTAATTTTTCAGAAATATATAATAATATCATTATATTTGTTCCTTTTGGGCTTTACGTTAGTATGTTGAAAAGTAATTGGCCTTTCTGGAAAAAAGTTGCTCCGATAGCAACTGTAAGTTTACTCTTTGAGGTATCGCAGTTTATATTTGCAATAGGTGCATCTGATATAACTGACCTCATAGGAAATACTCTTGGAGGAGTTATTGGAATTGCAATTCATCTTATTCTTTGTAGACTATTCAAAGCAGATTTTAAAGTAAATAAATTCCTTAATATTTTTTCATTAATCGGGACCATTTGTGTAGTTATATTATTAGCAACTTTAGTAGTATACAACGCCTAAAAATGAGTCGTTCATTTATAAGCTTAAAGAAAGAAGCCCTATCAGTTTTGACGCTGACAGGGCTTCTTCACCGATGCTTTCGGATTGCATAACGGAAATCCGTATATGTATTTTCAATATATCACATTTGTCATTCACTAACAATATATTCCACAAATTCGTCATAAACTACCAAATTACTCCAATTAATCTATATACAAGGGTAAATATGTATGCTATGGTTTATTATAGGTTGGCCAGCCCAGTAAAATATTGGGAGGAAATAGGAATGAAGAAAACAAAGAGATTTAAACTCTCAATCATGACCTTACTCACAGTGTTTTTATTATCATTAGGTGCTTCTTCAGCATTCGCGGCTTACGGATGGGCAGACACGATGGAAACAGCACAAGTAATGTACAACCCTACATCTAACAATTCTTCTTTTAGTTCAACAATTCGTTTAGATGGTCCAAGTGATAGTGATTTTTATGTCGTTGATAATACGTATGGTTCTTATACTTTTAGTTTTTCTGTTGTTGCAACACCGCCGTCTAATTTTGATATTGTTCTTGCTGTAATTAAAATGAATGCAAATGATGATATTCTCTATATCGATTATAATAACTATAACGGTAAAGGATACCCAGAATTAATCAGCATGGGTGTAAAACCTGGTGAAAGAGTTTACTTTAGAGTGATGTCCGATGGTCAAAATAATTACGATGAACCGTACACAATCACTTTTACAAAGACAAGTTAATATTTCAGGGCTATTTCATTTAGAAATAGCCCTTATTATTTATTAACTGTGGTTGCTTTACAAATTATACCCCTGACCGCCGGGCTTTGTCGGATTACTAATAATACCCAATGTAGCAAGCAATCCAAGCAGCACATCCGTTACAGCCAAGATATCATTCTTCATTACCTCGGTTAAGTCGAATAGTCCTGTCAGGTGTCCCAGAAGTTGAAGCAAGAGCAGCACCTGGGATACGATGCTGACCCACAACGCATAGTTACGCCATCTTTTTTTATTCATTGCCGATTGCCTCCTTGATATTTTTAACTACCCGATTGATTACGATTGCCGCCTCTTCCCGTGTGATCGGTGCTCCTGGTCTTGTCCCATCAAAATATCCGTTTGCCGTAGCTTCGTCCCAAGCCGCTGCCGCCCATGAACTTACTTGGTTAATGTCCCGCTCTGCCATTTTCGGTTCCTCCTTAACTGCTGTTTTAAATAACTCCTGTTCAGCTTTACGCCGCCTGACCAGTCCCGCCAGCACGTTACCACCAGCCTTGTTGTACTTGGTCAGACTGTCCGCAATCTGTGCAATGCTGCGGCCCCTGCAAAGAGTCTGCAAGTTCCCAGCTCCGCAGTTATAACAGAAGCTGACCAATGCATCGAACTGATGTTGATTGAGCTGTGCGGTTACCGGCACATAAGCCGGGTTATTAACGTATGCCTCGTACTTAGGTAGGTCAGCAAGCAGCATCTTATCGGCCTGTGCTTGTGTGATCGTCACGCCTTGCTTAACATCAGGACCGTAATGGCCCCAGCCAATCGTCCAATATGTTTCGGTGGAAACGGGCTTGTACGCCGATAAGCGGCAGCCTTCAAAGTTTTTGATCAGCTTAATGCCTGCTTCAGATATTTTTCGCATTTTTAAGCCCCTCCCTGCAATTTAATTACCGTTAAAATAGCCCCTACGACAATCGTAATTATCGACGCTCCAATAGTGCGCCATAGCCACTTCTGGGCATCCTCGATCTTGTCCAATCGATGGTGAGCTGACTTCGCCGAAGTAAGAGCCTCCACTGCCGTTTCATTGGCTGTAATCGCTCGATCCAGCTTCTCGTCCATATTGTCCACCTTTGTCTCCACCCGCGTCAGCCGCTGAAGGACTTCGGTTTGCACTCCATCCATGTGTGCACATCCTCTCCATGTAAATAGCCCCCGGATCAGCTCCAGGGGCGTAATCTATTAAGCTTTATAATCCTTACCCGTAATAACCTTAAACTCCGCTGCCGTAATGACGTTAAAGGATACATAAAGCCGAAGTTGAACATCAGATACCCATTTCTTTTCGTAATAATATGAAAGTCTCTCGAAATCACTATTAAACATTTGATTCGCCTCCTGCTAAAATTTTTAACTCCAGGGCTGCCAACATCTGACCAAGTGCCTGATTTTGTTGATATAAGTCAAGGATAGCTATATCCTTTTTAACCAACTCGCCACCGATAACAGTACTCTGTCGTTTTAGGTCAAGCGTAGCCAAGTCTTGCTTGACCTGTTCAGAGCCAATTGTGCTGACGTCCTCAAGGCGATCATCAGCCTTTCGTGCAACCTGATCTAGTCCGGACGCTAAATCAGCAGTGTCTTGTTTTAACCCTGTAACGTCTTGCTTCAGTTGATCAAGTTCAGACTCCTGCGGCTTGGTCAGCTCCTCGATCTCTTCCGCGCTCAGCCCTTCCACCCAATAATCGGATGGATCGGACAGCTCGTCCTCTTCCCTCGCCTCCCACGCCGCCAAATCAAAACGCGGCAGATAAAGCCCCGGCTGTATCGGAACACCAACGATATACCCGGCAATCTCCGGTTCAGTCTCTTCCTCTGGCTGCTCGTCTTCCGCCTCGGAATCGGTTTCAGGCGGCAACTCCGGTTCCAGCACGGGCGGATCAGCATAAAAAGGGACGACACCGTAAAAGGCATCGTCCACTAATGTATCCTCTATATAGAGGCCGTCTGTATTTACTTTAGGTACTAATTTCAATGCGGTCCCTCCTTAATTTAGCGGTATCAATAGTTCCGCAAAAGACAAATACTCATTGCCAGGGGATGAAAAAATTAATATCTTACCGTCACCGTGTATAAGCAGATGCGCAATACTGTACTCTCCTGCGCCAGTTAAACAAGGGACATCGACTACTTTTGCCAATCTCGGACGATATCCAGCCGGAAGCTGGGCAATGAGTGTATTCGGTGAATAAACTCCGCCCTTAATTAACCCATCAAAATATAGATTATTAGAGTCTTTACGAATACTTAACGTTGGATACCCACTATAAACAACCCAACCATTCAACAGCGTCGGCGTAATCCACCCCGGCGCATCCTTCTCCGCTTTCTTCTGCGTCAGCACCGATACACCGTGTAACGCTTCGGCCACGCCTGACGTTAAGTCGGATAGCTGCGCCTTTTCATTCGCGGCTACAACGCCAAGTATCGGGACAACGGGCGATTTGTCGAGCTTGAGATAGGTGACGCTGTAGGATGCGGACTGGTCGAAATTAGGCATTGGGCAAACTGCACGTTGTCCACCACTGCCGTTATCCATGAATCGCCAGTTAAAGTCTTTACGTTCTTTATTGACCGCGATTAATTGATTTGTTTTGTATTTCAGCATCGAGCCATGAGCGCCCGGATCGTTAATTAGGTAGTTTTGATAAGTCGCATCGTAAACAACATTTGCCCGTTCCCGTAACACAATCCCCGTACCTACTTCTACCACGTTATCGCCTTCGGAAAGCGTCAGGCAGCCTTCGGATACTACGGGTTCGACTGTTTCTTTGGCTAGACGATATAGGAGATTATACTGACCTGTTTCTTCGTTTATTGTCGTCGGCAGTGTCCTAGTGCCTGATCCAGAAACCAAAGCCCCGTTTTTATCGAATTTATACCACCCTTTTGTTCCGGTGCCATTGTATGGAGCCGTCCAGTTATCTGCGTTCATCATTCGCCAGCCCATAAAATACGCCTTAATCTCGTCTGATGTCGGTGTGTATGCGTCTCCCCATCCACTATCGGTGTTGGCAATCTTAATTAAAAAAGTTCCGCCCTCATAGTTTGTATCGTTCCAAAACGCATCCTCCGCCGCATCACTTGTAGTCACCCAAGGTATCGAGTTTCCGTTATATTTTGTTACATACTTATTACCTGGTGCATTATTAACAAATCCAGAAATCCGCCCATTATTCACCTTAACAACCTTATATCCGGTTAGATTGGAATGGAGAGTCCAATCCAACGACCCACCCAGCACAACCTTCTTCCACTTCTCCAGCTTAAAATACTGCCCCTCACACTCAAACAATACGTCAGGCTCAGCCCCCGTATCCGGGTTAGCGTGTAACTCTGTCTGCATGGCAAGCATAGAGTCTTCGCGCGGTTGGAATGGCTTGGGTTCAGTGCCGAGTGTGAGCATCGGGTTTGCAATGGAATATACTACATCCTGTCCAATTGA
>NZ_QJOT01000027.1:0-32878 GCF_013393165.1 Paenibacillus sp. 79R4
GCTGCGCGCGACTTGCGCGCCGCCAGCCGGGCGAGCCCGGCGTCCGGCACCGCCGCAGGCGGGCCGGACTGTGCCGCTGCCGCGCGCGTTCCAGCGCGGCGCTCCCATGGCCGCAAGCGCTCCGCGATGCGGCTCCAGGGCAGCGACATCCGCCGCACGGCGATGTCGACCAGCCAGAGCAGGAGCGCCGCAATCAGCAGCGGGCGCTCCCAATCATGCGGCACGGCGTAGCCCGCCGCATGATACTTCAGCGCTTCGCCCGGCTTATCCCAGCTCAGCACCCGACCGCCGGACAGCTCGGCCAGAGCGGCTAGCTTATCCGGCGGGTTCCCGGATACAAGCGAATATTCCGGCGAATACGGGACAACGAAGCCGCTCCCTGCACCATAACTTGGCCGCAGCCCGTCCTCATTCTCTTCCCCCTGTAGCTGCACCAGAAAAGAACCCGGATCGCTCACTTCCAGCGAACCCGTATAAATCCCTGGAGAAGTTTGAAGCAGCGGCACCCTCTGCTCAGGTACGGCCTCCGAACTGATTACAGCATCGAGCTTCCCAGGCAGAACCTCTTCATCTGCGCGGACTTCGAAATGAACCTGATTGCCTTCGACCGTGGTTTGCACAGCATAATCCGAAGCGGTGAACTGCGGTAATGTCCACTTCACCATCTCCGCAAAAATCTCGGCAAACCGCGACCAACCTACCCAATCGCGCGACCATTTGCCGGTCATATCACTGGTCCAGGCTACAGTTCGCCCAGAACCGTACTGCCAGCGCGCTAGCAATGGATCTGGCTCCGGGCTGGACAACACCGTCTGCGCCGTCGCTTTTGGCGTCGCAGCCACATAGCCATAAATTCGCGGTAGCCCGTCAGCAAACAAAGTTTGCCAATCACCAGGCTGTACCAATGCCGGAACAAAAGGTTTGTTCACCACGTACGTTCTGGAGATCATCGCTGCCTCGCGGCTAAAGATAGCCGGCAGCGTCGTTGCATCCTGAACGTAATAATAGCGCCCTTTGGCCCCATCTGCCAGCGACTGCAGCAGCTGCACATCCGCGTCTTCACCAACCGCCACGGTGGACATCGTAATTTTCTCCTCCAGCATCGTATTCAGCAGATCGTTGTAGCCGGAACTGCCTGCCGATTGCCCGTCAGTCAGGAGAATCATATGCTTGCGCTGCGCCTCGACATCCAGCATCTTCTTCGTCGCATCCGCCACCGCAGGATAAATATCCGTACCGCCTGCGCTCGGGATGCCATTGATCTGTGACAGAACATATTCTTTATCGCTGAGGACCTGTGGTTCCACTACCCACCAGGGATGATCATCAAAGGCTACTACGCCCACGGTATCCTTCGCTCGAAGCAGTTCAACCGTGCGCATCGCCGATTCCTTGGCCAGCTTGAGCTTATCTCCGTCCATGCTGCCGGAACGGTCAATTACCAGAATCAGACCAAGCGATGGAACCTCCCGCTTGCCTTCCAGCTCCATCGATACGGGCAGCAGCTTCTCAATCGGCGTCTTGAAATAGCCGCCCATTCCAAAGCTGTCTTCACCGCCAACCATTATAAATCCGATACCGTAGGAGCGCACCGCCTGCTCAATCAGCTCCATCTGCTTGCCACCAACCTGCTCACCGGACACATTATTAAAGAGGATACTGTCATATCCGGCATACTTCGCCAGCTCAAGCGGCAGCATCCCTGGGGCAGTGACCTCATAGTTGATCAAGCTGGATTTCAGCGAATTTTCCATATTGATGCTCGTATTCGCTACTCCTTCCACGATCAGCACCTTAGGGCTCCCCGTTACTCTTGTAAAAGCATAGGAGACATTATTCGCCGCCTGCTCGTCTCCCGAGGCGAACACCTCGGCCCGATAGCGGTGCATCCCGGTCTGTCGAGCCAAGCCCTGCAACGCCACACGGTTCTCTCCGCGCTGCAGCATCAGCTTCGTACGGCCGATCTCCTCATTATTCTCATAGAGCCTGAGTTCCCCTTCTCCGGCAAAAGTGCTCCGCACGGTAACCTCGAAGCTGAACGACTCCGCTTGATACAGCTTGTCCGGCATCTTCAGGGACTCTATCGCCACATCCTGAATCGGCTTGCGCTCACTCGGCAGCACATCCAGCGTGATTCCACTTTCCCGTAACAACAGAGCAGCGGAGCGTACATCGCCAACATTCTCTTCCCCATCTGAAACGAGGACGATCCGGCCGCCCCCATGCCCGCTGAACAAGCTGCCAGCTAACTGAAGCCCCTTTTCAAGGTTTGTATACTGCGGGTTTATCGCCGCTTTCGAGCCAGTATTTGCCGACCAGACAGTATCCAGACTCTTCTCTACGGCCGCATCCAGACCCGATCCGACGATGCCCAGATTGTCCCCGGATTGTTTGCCCTGAACCGCTTCATTCATCCAGCCCAATGCTGACTCGCCCTCCGGCATGCTTGCCGAACGGTCGATAACAAACACCAGTTCCTTGTCATATACCATTCTGAAGGTATTGAAGCCTGACATCACCAGGACGAGCAGTATCGCTACCGTAATTCTGAGTCCGATCGCCCACTTTTTCCTCGCTCCGCTCAAGCGGAAGTCACTGCGGAAGGCATATACTGCAAAGGCTGCGACCACAATGAATAGCCATAAGAACAAGGGATGCTCAAATTGAACGCCCACGCTGATACACCCCCCATTCGGCAAAAATAACGATAAAAGCGAGCAGCGCAATCAGAAAAGCAAGCGAGTACCTGCTCGAAAAATCTCCATGCCCTTCTCCCGCCCTGGCTGTCTGCCCGGACTCTCTGTCCTGTACTGCCGTGCTATTCCCTGTACCGTCAGCTGCTTCTTCATTTCCAGACTGCTCTATCTGCTCGCCGCCCTGCCCTGCAGCTGCCGGCTGCAACGGCCACACAGCTTGAGTCAACGATTCCAGCGGACTGGCTGTCGTCTGTAAGTAGTAACTGACCAATTCATTCCCACTCACATCGCGCTGTACGAACCGCCACAATCCGGGAATTGCCGGTGCAGTCTGTTCAGCCGATAGGCTTCCGTTCTGCGCTTCAGCGGGAATATCAGCAACTTTGATTAACAGAGCATACCCGCTGACCGCAGTCCAGCTCCCCTGCTCGGCGTCGGCATTCACGGGAATGGCCACCTTCGCTTCAACCATAGCCCTGCCAAGGCCGGTTGCCCTTCCGGATTGCAGCCACTCCACCGCATTATGCACCAGTATCGGAAATTCGGGACGCAAAGGCAGATCGCTATCCTCCAGTGCAAACAAAAATCCGAGTCTTGCCGTCCCGGCTTCGCTTCCCGCATAGATCGCTGGCAATCCGTCGATTTTCAAAATCGTCTTGGCCCATTCGGGTACCGGTGCCTGTTGAAGAAAGCCTGTTGGCGAATCCATTAAGGAAAAATAACGGGTCAGAGGATGATCCTCTATTTTCAGTTCTCCGCTCGACAATTGGAGCTTGTCACCAGCTCCTCCGATGCTCCACAGCGGAGTACGGGATAGCAGATCCGCCCAAGCGCCTTGCTGCATGTACTCCGGCATAACGCCATCAGTCACAATGATATCCGGCGTTGGCGCCGGAAGCCTGGGCTCTGCTGCCACCCCCTCTCCATCCTCGTCAGCAGGAGTCATGCGGATTACATTCGCTCCGGCGAGCTGCAACGCTTTTTCCAGAAATAGATTGCCACGGGAGATAAGCAGCAGATTAGGAGCGGCGTGCTGCTCCTGAAACGCATACGCCTCATTATCTAATAGATAAGAGTCGCCCGGACTGAGCGCAAGCCGATAAACCTCCGCCGCAGGCAGCTCGGCAAATGACTCCGTCACAGTTTGTCCAGCGCGAATCACAACTTGCCGTGAAGCCAATAGCCTATCGTCCCCGTATAGATTCAATTCGGTTTCCAGAGCATCGCTTCCATCATTGCGAATGGTGGCAACCCCATCTACTGCTCCTGTCGCCTCCTTGCTTCGCACCCCGAACTGTTCAATGGCAGCATTACCGGATTTCGCTTCCCCCACCGTCATGATACGGACAGGGACATCAAATAAAATATCATCAGACCGCTCCATCCAACGCCCATCGGTAAAAATAACGACCTGAGCCTCCGGGTCCCCCTTCGTCATTGCCGCTGCCAAGGACAGCGTCTCACGATATGCCGATGTGCCGTAGTCCACGGCTAACGCCGATATCGCTTGCTTCCATTTACCGCGGTCATTCTCTCGCGATAGAAGCACCTCCGGCTTACTGCCCAATTTAAGCAGCGTCAGCTCGCTCTTCCTGCTCAAAGTAGCGGTGAATTCGCTTAGCTCGCCCTTTAGCTGTTCCATTCGACTAATCGTTCCGGTCGGACCTGCGTCTTTTCCGCTCAAACTGATCGTCCCGGACTGTCCAGCTTCCTGTCCAACGGTTTCATTCCCGGGCTGCGTGCCCAAACTCCCAGCTTCCCGCCCTGGCATATCATTCCCGGCGCCTGTTTCCCCGACACGATCGGCCCCCTGCTCCACCCGTTCGTCCAAGAGCATGCTCATGCTTGCCGAGGCATCAACAATCACAATCGTATGCTTACTGCCGCTCTGGACCCATAAATATGGAGCCATAAGCGCAAATACGAGCAGCGCAGCCGCAAGCAGCTGCAGCCATAATAGCAGGCGGTTCTGCAGCTTCTGCCAAGGACGGTTCGCCTCAATGTTGCGGAGAACATGATTCCATAGCAGATGGCTTGATACCGTCGTATCTATGTATTTTCGCTTGAACAGGTACATGAGCAGAATGACCGGAATGGCCAAACCGAACCAGAGGCCGGACCACAACGCTATCCCCATGCTGCTCCCCTCCTTAAGGTAGTTCAACTAGTCCGCATTTCGCTAAGAAAGCCTCTAAATCAAGGTCAATTCAAGGACAAGCGGCTACACCGCTGCTAGATCATAACCTGCTGGTCAGCATGCAGAGAATGACTCCAATCTAAGAGACAACGGCGCTTCCCTCTTTTACCCGCCAAGTTGCCTTGACGGATTTAAAAAACGTAAATTTACAGGCTTTGTCCTCATTTTCCGTGAGTCAGAGCTAAGTCGTAGAGAAAGCCTGCACTTTTGCAGGTGTTGTTCACTTCAAGCGCATCTCATCGAAAAAAATGTACTTGTAAAGTATTTCCGTGCTACAGTTGCATGCCATGTTTTCAAACGGGACCTACGTTCTAAGTTTTTTATATCCCCATCACAGGTTTAGCAGCAGTAAGCCGAGCAGCAAATCCCAAGCTTACACACCCCCTAGACCCCAATAGCTCCTGTCTTGCGCAGCGTTTCAAAAATCCCCGTCTCCAAGGGCTGGTCACAGGGGGCCATAACATAACGGATCCCGCGTTCATTGCAGTAACGGGAGATTCCTTCTGTATAACGCTCCAGTGCGGCCATATATTTCTCAAGTATTTTGCCGGTGATAGCCACTTCCTTGCCTGTCCCTAGCTCAATATCGATCAGACGCAGGTCTCCGCTAAGTCGCGGATTAAGCTCTTCCCTGGAAAGGATATGAACCAGCACGATCTCTTGTCTTGCCGCTTGCAGCATTTCCAAGCTCTGCTTCAGCTCCTCAAGTCCGCCCTCCAGCCATAGATCGGAGAAAATCCAGGCCATACCTGGCTGCCGGGGCATAGACTGTGCGCTGCCCAGCGCCGAAGCCATATTTCCCGCCCCACCTGCATTCGCCGACTGAATAAAAGAAAACAGCTTTACCGCAGCTGCCTTGCTGCGCAGCGGAGGAAGCGATCCTTCCAGCTTCGAGTGGAACAAATAAGCCTGCACCCGGTCTGAGCCGGCCAAGGCAATATAACCAACAGCGGCGGCCAGCCGTTTGGCATATTGCAGCTTCGAATCTCCGCTACCGCCTAGTTCTTGCGGGATGATCCCGCCGAGCGCACGCCCATTCGTTGAACCTTCAGCTGCCGACTGTTCCCGATGCAATCCCGCAGCCTGTCCGGATGAAGCTGCAGCTCCTCCTGCCCCGCGGTGATCCATAGAGGCAGACACGTCAAGATACAGGCTGATAGGAAGCTCCTGCTCGTCCCAATATTGCCGTACAAACGGACGCCCCGTCCGGGAATAGACGCTCCAATCGAAGCGGCGGATATCGTCGCCGGGAGAATATTGCCGGTAATCGGCGAATTCCAGCGATGCTCCAAAGCTGCCGGAACGGCGTTTGCCCTGGGCTGTCCCGCGGACTCGCCTGCCAGATATCAGCGATAGCCTTTCCAGACGTGGCAAAAAGGCCGGAGGCAATAAAGGGGCTGTCATCGTGAGTTCTCCAGCTTCGCGATAATCTCTTCAATCAGTGAATCCGTCGATATGCCCATCGCCTGGCCTTCGAAATTCAAGAACAAGCGATGGCGCAGGGTTGGAGCGGCAACTGCAGCCAGATCTCCCGTCGAGACATGCCATCGTCCCTTGCAGAGCGCTCTTACCTTAGCGATCGCGACCATAGACTGAATTCCGCGTGGACCCGAACCGAAGCTAACGTATTTACGGACCGACTCCGGTGCTGATGCTTCCAGAGGATGGGTCATCATCAATAGAGAAATGCCATAATCCAACACTTCATCGGCTAACAGAATTTCCTTGGCGGCCTGCCGAATCTCCAGCAATTGCTCCGCGGTCGCCTGACGAACCGCATGCGGTTGCTCCGCCGCCGTCGTTCTGTGCACGATCTGCTTCAACTCATCCGGTGTAGGATAATCGACATTGATCTTTAACATGAAGCGATCAAGCTGAGCCTCAGGCAACGGATACGTCCCTTCGTTCTCCAGCGGATTTTGCGTTGCCAGCACGAAGAAGGGCTGCGGCAAACGCCGGGTTTCCCCGCTGACGGTAACCGTCTGCTCCTGCATCGCCTCAAGCATGGCGCTTTGTGTCTTTGGAGTAGCCCGATTAATCTCATCCGCGAGCACAATCTGACTAAACACCGGTCCCGGCTGGAACACCATCTCATTCGTCCCCTGCGGACCAAAGCGAATGACATTCGTTCCGGTAATATCGCTTGGCATTAAATCCGGCGTAAATTGGATTCGTGAGAAGGACAACTCCAGCGTATCCGCGATCGTACGGACAAGCATCGTCTTCCCAAGTCCGGGAATCCCCTCCAGCAAGGCATGTCCCCCGGCAAAAATACACCACAGCAGCTGCTCGACGACCTCCTCCTGACCGACAATGACCTTGCCGATTTCCTCCCTTACAGTAGAGATCGTCTCTCTCCAGACCGCTGCTTGCTCCTTCGTATCCGGCATGATTTATTCCTCCCTCTCGCTCATTTAACTGCCTGGATCTATCTCCATGAAATAACGCTCTACAAGTCCCTGCATGCTCTGCGGCAATTCGCTCCGCTCGAGCGAGCGCTTGGCCTCGGAGGCATAATCCCTGTAAACCTCATTATATGGGCGGCTAACTCCCTCAAAAACCGGTGATTTCCCACCTTTTTGCACCTGACCGCCAGTAGCAGGACCTCCATCGTTCTGAACATTTCCACTGCCTTTATAATCGCGGGGCACGGTGATCAGATTGCGACCGCCGCTGCCTAGTCCTGCTCCAGAGCCTCCACTACCAGCTCCGTTTCCACCGCTGCCGGTCCCGCTGCCGCTGCCACTACCGCTGCCGCTTCCGGCACCATTGCCGTTTCCGCTCCCGGTTCCCGCTCCGCTTGATCCACCGTCTGTGGCGGCCCCCTTCCCCTGAGCGGGGCCATTTTCGCCGGATCCACTGCCGGATTGAGAACCGGAGGAGCCTGCTGAAGCCGAACCACTGCCAGCAGAACCTTCTGCACCTGCCTCTCCGCCAGCGCTGACGGTTCCCGCAGAGGCTAACTGCTCAGCAAGGCCACCCATACTCCAGCTATCAGCGACCGCCATCCCGGAAGCGGACATATCCTGAGCCAGGCCCAATCCTTGCTCGGCTAAGGCTGAAGCGAGCTGGGAGGCTTCCGCAAGCTGCTGGGCGCGGGATGCGGCGGTCCCGGCATTCTCTTGCACCAGCTGCTTTAATTGCTCCATCGCCAGTTCCGTCTCTTGCGCATTGCCCTCCTTAAGCGCCGCAGCCGCTTTGCTTAGGGCTTCAGCTAACCGTTTCGCTTCCTCATCATGCTGCGGTTCTTCCGCGGCCAGCTCCTGCAGTTCGTCCGCCAGCTTCTTCCGCTCCGCCGGGGACAGCTTAGGCAAATCTGACTTTAGCTTATCGATCTCTTTCCCTGCTTGTTGCTGATCATTCTGCTGCAATCCGTTAGCAAGCTCTGCAGCAGACGGACTTTTCTTCCATTGGTCTAACCATGCGTTTCTCTCCTGCTGCCTCCGCTCAAGCCGATCAGACATTTCCTGCAATTTCTTCATCGTATTCTCAAGCGCTTCAAGAGACTGTTCCCCGGCCCGGCTCTCCTCCAGTGACTGCCGCAGTGTCTGCAGTTCTTTCTCAAGAGCCTGCTTGACCAGCGGGTCCAAGGACTTACTCTCAAGCTGCTCGATCATCTGATCCGTCTCTTTCACCTGCCCCTGGACCCATTGCCGTTCCTGTTTATGCTTATCGATCACGTCATTCATCGGATTAGGCATAACAACAAACGCGACTGCTACGGCAAAACCCAATCCGATGAATATCCACCATTTTGGCTTGCGGGTAAGAGGAAGATGGCTCTTCAGCCTGGAAATAAACGCTGCGCCATATTCCTCGGCCTGCCATCGCTGCTGCCTAGCCAGTTGGCTATCTGATTCCGCAAACGCTAATGCTGTAACCATTAAATCCTCGGCCTCACCGCTTTGATTCAACCGATCCATCGTCTTGGCGGACAGCCCGTTGGATACATGAGCAAACCAGCCCCAGAGTCCGCCTGCCATTGGGGCAAGCAGCAGACAGGCTGCGGCATACGCCCATATCGCTTCAATCGGCCAAAGCCGCCCGGCGATAAGACAGACCAGGGCACAGGCAATCCCGGCCAATAACCCGACCCTTGCTTGATCTAAAGCGCGCAGCCATTTCAGGCGCTGGCGTACAATCTCCAGCTGGCGATATATCGTCTCCAAGCCCATCTCTCCTCTCTGGTTGAGGTCATTCCAAAAGTCATCCTTTCATAAGAAAACGTGTCGAAGTAATGCATGGCTTCCCCTATTGCTGAGGCTCCATCTTCCCTTCATTGCGACTGTCCCCACCCGGGGAGTTTTGTTCCATCATATCGATATTCTTGCTGCGCCGTCTCACCGGACGGATATAACGGATGGCCAGCCACAACATTAACACGATCACTACACTGTAGACGATAATAAATTCCAGCCACAGCTCGATCGGCGCGCTCGTCCCCATATTTCCTCCTCGGGACATAAAGGCCGTCTTGGAAAATGAAGGTTCAAAAATACTGATCAGCGCCCCACCCGGGTTTAATCCAAGAATATAACCAATCCAGGAAAACTCCGGTGGATTTATAGAATTATAATTCACTTGTGTCATCGCCATAGCGAACAGATAAATAAGTCCGGTACCCAGAAAAATCACTAGGCCGACACCATAGGTCACAATAACTGCAATCATTGTCCGTTTGAACAAAGTAGAGAAGAAAATACCGATGGAACCTAGCAGCAGCATAATGAACAAATAGAATAGAAACACAACAACCAGCTGCTTGGGCGATACTCCACCATATATGAAAACGATGCAATATACCGGCATAGTAGCGACGATTAACAGGGTCATGAAGCTGAGCGATGACAGCAATTTACTCAGTATAATCGTAGCCGAGCTCTGCTGTGTCGTTAGAAGCATACTTAGCGTCTGCTTCTCGCGCTCTCCACTGATAACCCCTGCCGTTAGCGCGGGGGTCATGAACGCAATCATAATCAACTGAGCGAAGCTCAGCGCATAGAAAATGATCCGGCTCACCATCGGATCAAAGCTGCCTGTCCTGCCCATTCCGCCGGAGGTTGACACATAGATGATACCCATCGCGATCAGCCCCATCACCAGCACATAAGCCAGCAATGAAATCGCCGAGCGGGGGGTTCTCATTCTGAGCCGAAATTCTTTGTCCAGCACGGGATTAATCAATATGCTTCGCCAATTCATTCGCTGCTTCCCCCTTTCGTGATCTCCAGGAACACATCTTCGAGATTGGTCTGCGCCTCATTGAAGGAGATTAGCTTGAAGCCAGCCGAGACCATTCTGGCCAGCAGCTCGGACTGTTCCAGATCGCCGCCATTGAAATGGATATGGACACCGCTAGCATCAACGAACACCTGGCTGACATAAGCTTCATCCCGCAGCCAGCTGCCTAGATTGTCGGCTTGACCCAGCGTGCGGATATGAAGAACTCTTTTGACTCTTAAGCGATTTTGGATCTCGGCGACCTTCCCTTGGGCAACCATTCTGCCATGCTCGATCACCCCGATCTCATCGACCATCTCCGCCAGTTCCGGTAAAATATGCGAAGAAATAATGATTGTCTTGCCCATCAGCTTCAATTCCTTGATGATCTCCCGCATCTCGATGCGCGCCCGCGGATCAAGCCCGGAGGCCGGTTCGTCGAGAATCAGCACTTCGGGATCATGCACGAGACAACGCGCCAGACAGAGGCGTTGCTTCATCCCTCGGGACAAGCTGTCCACATAGCTATCCTTCTTATCGCTCAGATTCACCAGCTCCAGAAGCTGCGGTATGAGCTTATCCCGCTCCCCTCTAGGAATGCCATAACTGGCACCATAAAAATGCAGATACTCCGTCGTTTTAAACTGATCGTATACACCGAAGAAATCCGGCATATAACCAATTCTTTTACGTACTTCATGCGGATGCTGAACAACGTCATATTCGCCTACCTTGGCTGTCCCTGAAGTGGGAAGCAGCAGCGTAGCCAAAATGGACATCGTGGTCGTCTTGCCTGCCCCGTTAGGGCCAACAAAACCGAATACCGTCCCCTTATCAATCTTTATATTAACCGATTCCAAAGCATGGAAGCTTCCATACTCCTTCGTCAAATTATTAATTTCGATCATGGTCTCACCTGGCCTTTCAACGAGATCTTCGGAATGTCAAAGCTGGACCACTCTTCAGCTTTCACGGCGACCCTCACCACTGCGCCGTTCAGCATATAATTGGAGACAGACCCGGAGACTTGCGCGTCTGCCTTGCCCCAGTTCAGATCTTCCCACTTGGCTTCCTTGAAATTCCAGATCATTGTATTCGTTCGCTGGCCATGATCATTTTGCTGCAGTCTCAATGAAGTGTAATCGATCTTGCCCGGCATCGGCAGCGCAAACTCAAACTGCATTTCACCCTTATCCATATTCACTCTGTCTGAGCCGTAGTCCGCCCCCCAGCCCGTCGTAGATACGCTGGTGATTTGCGCAGGGATATAGCCGTAAGGCACATCGATTTCATTGGCCTTGGATGGCTTATACTGCACTGTCACGGGCTGCACCCACATGTTAAGCTGATCTGCAGCTGGATTCTTCCCATTCACGGTATATCCGCCAAACGAATCCTTACTCCAAGCGATCAAAATATTGCTCATCGAGCCTGTGTTCTGCTCAAGCAGGCTGTTCATCATGCCGCGTTCCCGGTTCTTCTCATCCGAAGGACCGCTAGGATACGGGAACAATATCGAACTGTAGCTGCCATACGTGCTAGAGGTATAATTCGCGGGAATCTGCACCGTTTGATCCTTGGCAAGCTCTCCTAAGAGGAATATATTTCCGCCCAAAATTAACGCCGCATCGCTAAGATCACGATCCAAGCGGTTGGTTACAGTCCCCTGTGGAACTCCCTTCGCATCCAGCGTTACCTCAATCTCCAGCGAGCCAAAGCTTCCTGTCTGCTGCTCAATCCACAGCTTCGCCATCGAGCGGTGGGTCATATCCTTGAGATGAACCGAGGTATTGCCATCCTGTTCACGGATCATTTGACGGCCGATTCCTTCCTCTCCTCCCCCGGAAATATAACCGTCCTCTCTTTTGCTCGTTATATGGGTTGCCCCTTGGATTTCAAATTCATAATTTCCCCCGCGGGGAACGAACAAAGCCGAAGCTGTCAATTGCGTGCCTTGCCCTTGACCATCCAGCTCCACGACATTCAGCGTATGGGCCTGCAAAGAGGATTTCCCTGAAGTGCCGGTTAAATAGATGCTTATACTAGTAATAATCGCAATTAACGGAATCAGGATCCAAGCCCACTCGCGCCGGTCAAATCTCTTAAGTACATAATAGAGCACCGGGGCAACGAGCACGGCATAACCGATTAACAGCCAGAAAAATAGAGAGAAGGGCGGTAGCGCTAGCGATGGAAAAAAGTTCAGATAATTATCCAGACTATTTTTCATCCCTTGGGTCCCATTGTTCCTATCCATAATCGAACCGGACACTTTGCTCTGGAGCAGACTATTCCAAAAATCAGCATGACCGCTCCAACTGTGAACCGGCTCAGCGGCCAGATCATACGCAGCATAGATTACCTTTCCTTTACCCAGCGGCCAGGAAGCAATCAGCGGCTGGTCCTGAACATTAACGACGCTGTCCGCCCCATCCTTCAGCTGCGCGGTTGATATAGAAATAGCATGATCCAGCTTCAGCTCCTTATTCGCAAGCTTCTCCATCCCAGGCAGTGAGCTGGCTTCCTGGGTACCTGTATATTCCACCGGCGACAAAGCTTCCAGACCTTTGACGGTTTTCGGGTAGCTTGGCCCGCCCGCCAATACAAGGGTTCCCCCCTGATGCACCCAGGTTGAAATCGCCTGCTTCTTCCCTTCCTCCATCGTATCAGAGGCAAAATTGTTAAGAAACAGAACATCAAAAGAAGATAGCATAGCCGCATCCTCAGATATTTGCTCCGGAGCTAATCTGAGGACGTTAATCGGGTTATTTTGATTGTTAAGCAAATTCATGAAATTCAGGCTGTCCGGATCGGAGGCAAGCTGCCCGATAAATGCTCCGTTTCTCTGATTCGATTGCAGATAGGCTCGTCCGGAAGTAAAAGCTATATTTTTTCCTGATTCTGCCGAATCCTTATAGAAGCGAATAGAACTGTTATTCTTATCAAAGGTGTTCCCAATAACGCCAAAAGTGACCTGCTTGGAGGTTCCCGCCGGCAGATCAACCTTCTTGACAAAAGACTGGCTGCTGCCTGAATAGGGAACCGCAACCTGGACGACAACCTCCCCGCTAATATCTTCATCGCTTTTTAAAGTAAGCGTCAGAGGCGTCCATTTATTCATCTTATAGCTTCCGTGATAGCCAACTTCACTCTCTATGCTGATACTCGCACCGGCTGCATGAACGGGCTGCGTACTCCCCCCGACTACAGCAACCATAACGAGCATGCCTAAGATTAGCGCGTACATTCCACGCTTCACCGAATTATACAAATGATTCTCCCCTCTCAACCTTCAACTCATAATCCTATCAATAACCATTCAATATATTAACGCGATGCCAGAACATAAAGTTACTCGGCAGGCCTAGCGGGAAATATAAACCTCTCCTCTGCTCACAAAAACAACCGCCATGCAAGTCGATAAAGTTTGCCATGGCGGTTGCTATAAAAAGTTTAATTAAATACAACGGTTTTGTTCTGATGAACCAATATGCGATCCTCGATATGCCATTTTACAGCTCTGGCCAGCACGACACGTTCGATCGTGCGTCCGATTCGCTTCAGCTCCGCCACATCATCGCGGTGGCTGACGCGCTGTACGTCCTGTTCAATGATAGGCCCGCCGTCCAATTCTTCGGTCACATAGTGACCCGTCGCCCCGATAATCTTCACACCGCGATCATAAGCCTGGGCATAAGGCTTCCCGCCCACGAAGGCCGGGAGAAAGGAGTGATGGATATTGATGATCCGATTGCGGTAAGGCTGAATCAGGGCCGGCGATACGATCTGCATATATCTGGCCAAGACGATCAAGTCCACCTTCCCGTTCACAATCTCCAGCTGCTTCTGCTCCGCTTCGCGCTTCGTTTCCGGGGTAACCGGAATGTGGTAATAAGGGATTCCGAAGGATTCCACGTATTCTTTCATATCCGGATGGTTGCTAACGACCATAGAGATATCCGCAGCCAGATCGCCGGCTTGCCATTGCCACAGCAATTCCACAAGGCAATGATCTTCCTTGGATACGAAGATAGCCAGCTTCTTCCTCCGGCTTAATTGGAAAATGTTCCATTCCATCTGGAATTTATCAGCAATCTCGGCAAAGTCTTGCTTCAAGCTGTCTATGCGGTCCTCAAGCTGATCCAGATCGAACTCGATCCGCATGAAGAACATTCCGCCTTCCGGATCCATGGTATACTGGTCTGATTGCACGATATTCGCTCCATGCTCATACAGAAAGCGGGAGACTGTCGCCACAATTCCAGGGCCATCCGGGCAAGAGATCAGCATCCGAGCCCGATGGTGCTCATACGGTTTAACTTGTCCACTTATTTTTGCATGTTTATCCATTGATTTCTCATATCCCCCTGGCGCACTAGTATTCTATGTTGATACTTAATAGAGGTCATTCCAAAAAAACGGCTGTTGACCTTGCTTAGTTGCTTCCCGCAAGCCAAGCGATCAAGCGATGGTTGATTTGCTCTTCCGAGCAATCCGGGAATATATTCGCGGCAATCACCATATCGTACAAACGCTCCAGCGGTTCGCGAGGGTCCGCCTTCTTCGCCTTCGCATCATTCTTCAGCAAATTCCAAGTGTCGAGTACGAAGGAACGGTAATGAATATCCTGCTTGCTGAAGAAGTCTTGCAATCCTGCCACATCGGTAAGGAAATCCGCGCCGAAGCGCTGCTCTACGTCCCCGCGCAGCAAGGCGATTTCCACTTCATACATCGGACGCTGCGTTTTGGCATCCTTGCCCACCCAAGGCGTCTCCAGAATGAACGGGCGGCCCTGCAGCGCCTCATGATGAACGACACGATGGATCGCTTCAAAGCCGATCCAACCTGTACCGATAGGTGTATGACGGTCTTTGCCGGCGCCAACCGGATTTTTGCTGTCGTTAATGTGTACAATTGCGATACGATCAAGACCAATTGTCTGATCGAATTTCTGCAGCACGCCATCCAGGTCATTGACAATGTCATAACCTGCATCGTGAATATGGCAAGTATCAAGGCAGATGGTCAACCGTTCATTGTGCTCGACCTTATCGATAATCGCTGCGATCTCCTCAAAGCTGCGTCCAACCTCGGTTCCTTTGCCAGCCATGGTCTCCAGGGCGATATTCACCTCGGTCTCGTCCGTTCCATTTAACACTTCATTTAAGCCTTCCGCAATCCGCGCTACACCGTATTCGGCATCCTTGTCCGTAAACGCACCGGGATGAAGCACGATATTACGCACCCCGATCGCATGAGTACGGCGAATTTCCTCCTGCAAGAAATCGATAGCCAACTGATACGTATTGGATTTATAAGAACCTAGATTAATAATGTATGGCGCATGCACGACGATCTCTTCAATTCCCGCCGCCTTCATCGCTTCCTTGCCTTCCGGCAAATACATCGCATCCATCGGTTTGCGCCGTGTATTTTGTGGAGCACCGGTATATATCATGAATGAGCTTGAGCCATAGGACACGGCTTCCCCCGTTGCACTTAATAGACCTTTATCTGAGAACGACACATGTGAACCTATTTTCAGCATTAAAATTCCCCCTTTTAGGCAGTAAACCGCTAAACTTCCCTTATTTTAGCCTGATTGCGCAAATAAATAAAGTCGTACGGATAAATACAAATCATTTCTTCATCATCATACACTATGAAAAAGAGTCTGCACTCTCGATAAAATATGGAAAATAAGTTATACTTCATGTCAAGGAAAAGATGCAATTGTACTAAATTAGACATACTCAACTTTTGAACAGTCATCTTTTATCATATCGGTATAGCACTAGCTTCTTGTAATTCTATCCGCTTCCCCTTGGTATACGTCATATTTTATTAATGAGGTGATGATTTCAAATGATACATACATCGTTTCAAATTCTCGCGGCTACTCAGCCCAATCGCTGGTTCATGAATTCTATTGCGCTATGGGGTTTCATATTGCTAGGCATGATGTGCATCGGCGGATTTTTCATGTTCCGCAAGTTCCTGAAGGTATTGCCCAAGGCCGACGGCAGGTCCAAGCTGGATTGGCAGAACCATTGGGTTGAGACGAGCCGCCATCTATGGAACGAAGACAGCAAGGCCTTCCTGGACATGCTGGTTCAACCGGTTCCAGGCCCGTTCCGCGACATCGCCAAGCATTCCATCGCTGCAGAGATCGGTAGAATCGCCCTGGAAGAGCATGCAGATACGGTAACCCAAGAGCATTGCATCAAAGGCTATATCTCGGCGACTCCAAAGCGAGATAATAAGTTTCTCATTACTTTTTTAGAGAAGAACAAAATTGATTACAAGCCCTATCAACATCTAATGAACAAATAACGTATAACGGATGTTCAAAAGTCCCCAGTGAATCTTGCGTTCACCCGGGTCCAAGCAATGCTACAAAGTTATGCTTCCTGCGGAAACAGCTCTGGTGCTCATGTACAAACTACAAGTATGTACTTGCGACGTCGTTATCCTCGAAAACACCTAGCTACGCTCCTCAGCCCCCAGCTTCCTCCAATTGAAGCGTTTCAAAGAAACGTACATCAGACGGTGCTGGAAGCCGGACTTTTGAACTCACCTTTCAACAGCACCCCATTACCGGGATGCTGTTTTCATTATCAAAGATAAAGGGGGAGGAAAGCTTGAAATATGCAATCCTTGGCGGAAGCGGATTTATTGGCAGCGCGCTGACCCAGTATTGGCTTAAGCGCGGACATGAGATCATGATCGTTACGCGTCAAAGTTCGCAGCAGCAGGAATTTCGCAGCAAATCTACGACGCAACAGTTGTCCTATTATACTTGGAACGATATAAACCAGGACCCGCACCTGCTCCGAGGGCTGGATGGCATCGTTAATCTGGCAGGCGCGACGATTAGCCAGCGCTGGACGCGAAGAGCAAAGCAGCGGATTATGGATTCTCGCCTGCATACAACCCAGGCTCTGGGGCGATGGATCCATATGCTGGGTAGTGAGGCTCCTAAGGTCATCGTACAAGGCTCTGCGGTTGGTATATACGGCACCTCGCTCACCGAGGAATTCACGGAGCATTCCCCTGGCTCTACTGCCGATTTCCTTGCTAAAGTAACAACCTCCTGGGAAGATACAGCGCTGCATAGCATTCCGCAGTCAGCTGCGCCAGAGGCGATCACGTCAGCTATCTTCCCACTTGCAGATTCGAATCTTGGACTGGAGACTCCCCATGATCCTGCGCCACGTCTTGTACTGCTGCGAACCGGAGTAGTGTTAGGCAATCAGGGCGGTGCCTACCCGATGATGCGGCTGCCTTTCCTGCTTGGAGCCGGCGGTCGAATCGGAACGGGCCAGCAATGGGTCCCCTGGATTCATATCGATGATATCGTCACGCTGATCGATTACTGTATCACCCATCCGGAAATTTCGGGTCCCGTGAATGCGGTCAGTCCAAATCCGGTGACCAACGAGCAATTCGGGCGCGCTATCAGCTATGTTCATCATCGGCCTTTCTGGTTCCCACTGCCTTCCTTTGTACTCAGGGCCGTACTCGGTGAGATGTCACTGCTGCTGCTCGAAGGACAACGGGTCCTGCCACAGGTCGCTATTTCCTTCGGCTTCAAATATTCTTGCCCTCAATTAGTAGAGGCCCTTGCGGATCTCAAACAGAGGCGTTAAATGTTCTTCCAAAGTGAGGAGCTTTACGACATATATAACCTCACCGCTACACCTATTCAGCCCCGGTCTGATCCTGATTGGATCAGACCGGGGCTGAATTCAGGAATTTATGGCACAGCGCTTCAATTCTACTTATTGTGACTAAATGTATTCGTATATTTAGTTGCGTGCCAGTCCCCGTAGCTATTCCGCTTTATTTTTCCTGGTTAGTTTCATTCTATCTTTTTCATCTACCTCTATAGTGTGCTCTACATGCACAGCTTGTAGGTGCTATCCGCGATCAGAAAGATGTCCCCCGGTTCCAAAAGGTACTCTTTATACGGGGCAATCAGTTCCCCCTTAAGCCACGTGCCGTTGCGGGAACCGAGATCCTTAATACTACAGCCCTCTTTGCGCACCATCAGTTCGACATGCGCTCGCGATACGCCCACTGCCCGCTCGATATACCCGGCAACCTCTTCAGAGCGGCCTATCACAAGGCTACCCGGCTTCAAAGCGATTGTATCCGGCCTATGCGCCTGCTCTCCCTCCGCACCATATCTCTCAAGACGATAAAACCCTGTTGGCGATGGTATTTGGGGCGGAATATCCATACGACTAAGCAGCACGGTTGCAGATTGGGATATCGGCTTACCCATTGCTGGAAGCGAGTTGGAAGAACTCACAGTTACTCCACTCTGATCCATGGCTAGACCCTGGGCTTGCGCTAAGGATATTGAATTCGGCATGACCGGAGAGGATTCCAACTCATCCTTTTGTTGCCCCAAGTTGATCATCTCCGACCATACAGGCATCTGTCCGGATCTATCCTGACTAGCATCTTGCGTCCGTGTGCCGCCTTCATCTGCTATGTCCCGCCTACCCCATCCTCCATTCCAAGGCTCCTTCCAGTTATCAGGTTCATCTGCAGCTGCCGCTTCTCCCCCGGAAGAACGACGGCTTAAGCGACTAATGACTTCAGATATATTTTCATTCACCGGATCGAACCAACCCTTGCGCACAAACAGCAATACGACAATTAGGATAAGCGTAATGCCAATACAAGCATAAAGCCCCCATGAGCTAGGATCATCCAAATAGATAAATTTCCAACAGAACCCTACAACCAGCAAAGCACCAAGTGCATAATAAGTAAATTTGCTGTTTTTTTTGACCGGTTCACGCTCATCATCCGGATTAATTGTAGATGGATTCCACATTTCTGCCAATGATGGCTCTAAATCGGAATCTGCCCGGGCTTGTTCATTCCCGTTGTGCTTCATCCCGCCGGCCTTTACAGATTCATGGGGCTGTACAAACTTTGGTCTATCATGGGGTTTCATCGGGATGGATTGTTCCGTTGGCTGAACGTATTCTCTAATCATGACCGATGAATCTGCCCGGCGCCGCCTGGTGTCAGCTGCCCTAATCAGGTCTACGTCCTTGGCCTCTGATCGATACCCTCCCAACAGATCAAGCAGCATCGTTTTCAGCGCTGATATAGAGAACAGCTCATTCCCGCAGAAGCTGACGATTCTTTGAATTCCGCTGCCCTCAACTGCGGTTACGCTGCTCAAAATACGGGTAATCAGCGTTAACAATGAAAGACCCAGGCTCTCCTGAGCAGCCGTCGATTCGCATGTAGGAACATAGGTTAAGCACAACATCGCTGAAGCAAGCGGTTCTTCAACGAATATATATTCCTCATTTATGATGAAATTGGAGGGAGACAGCAAATACTGATGGCTATCGTCCAGGATTGTGACAATTTGCAGCAGCAGTCTATAGAACTCCTGTGCGCTCAGCTTGTCATTCTTTAAGCATTGGGACAACATACGCTTCCCGGTAATTTCATAATGAAGATTAACTTCAAAATCGATTTCGCGAAGGTCAACCGGAAGCAAGCCGGGAATTTCCACTGAGGCTAACATTGTATGCTGAACGCGATTAATATCCTTCGATTGCAGCCCGCCTTCAGCCTTCAAAATCATATAGGTACCGCCATTCCTCATGAAATCAACTTTAAATGCCGGCATCAAATCCTCCCTCCTTCCTAAGAAAATGTCATAATCGCATATAAGGCTCCCGGGAGAACCGCCAGCATGAACGGCATCTGCAATTGCTTCCTAGCCCCGGCCTGAACCGGGCTTAAGCTGTGCAAAATCAGAATTCCGAACAAGCTATGCATGACATTGCGAATACGTATAATAAATTCTTGCCGGAGGAGCAGCAGAATCATTCCAAGCACCCCCGCAGCTAAAATGGAATACATGAGAATGGATAGAGTCAGGCTCACGCCAAGCCACGCCCCGATTGCTCCAAATAGCTTGACATCTCCTCCTCCTACGGCCCTAAGCAAATACATCAGGAACATCAGTCCAAGGCCGGCCGCAGCCCCTTTCATAGCAAATAGAATCCCTTCGATCCCCCCGGTCGCCGCATGATACACCAGACCGATCATGAACCCGCTAAGCGTGATCTTATTAGGTATCTTCATCGATCTAATATCTGTAATAAATGCCGCAATCAACATAACCAGACACCCCCAATATTCCAATGTCATAGCCGTAGGTCCCCCTCATCACAAATCTTGATTATCAGTCCGTAATCGAGCCGGTATATGGCCTGGTTCACTTATTATTTGCGGGGGCTCTCAACATCGAACTGAGCTGTTGTCTTCACCCCGTCCTCCGTCTCAATAATAAAAGTCCATGTGCCGGGTGTTGTATTACCACCCACCAGCCAATTCCATTCCACTCTGCCATTCTCATCCGCCGTTGCTTCCCCTAAATATTTGGCCTGACTTACACCACTCTTGTAGTACACCGTAAGTTTTGCCGTAGTTCCCGGTTTGATCAAAGCCGCGACCAAGGCTCGGTGCCCGGCGTAAGCTGGCTCCGGCTTAGATAAAATTACTGCAGGCTGGCCTTCACCCTCCGTTCCGTCCCCAACTCCTTGACCAAGCTCATCGGTATCTCCAATCCATAAACGCTCCATAGCCTTCGCTTGCAGTCTGACCGGTTCGTCTGTAAATGGCATGCGAATCGGTAATTCATAGCTGATCTCCAGGCCAAAGTAAGGAGTTCGGCCGCTTTTGAAATCAGGCACGATTACACGATTCACATGCAGCCTCTCCTCGTTTAGCTTCGCATCTGCCAAAAAAGGATGAAGCAGGGGCCCGATTACGGCATCCAGAGCAGCCTCTATAGCATTGTTCTTCAGGTTCTGCAAAGGCTCGTCCCCTTTATGGACAGCGGCCTTAATCCATTCAGAGAGCGGCTCTGGCAGAGCCTCGGCATACTGCCCGGCCCATTCCTCCAACGACAGATTTGGCAGCCTCCAGTCCGATCCCGACTCACTGTTCGCCGCGTTGACCCCTTCCTCATTCGGAATAGCAGAGACCGCCAATGCCACCGGATATATATGAGAGGACACCTGTTTGACCGCATTTGATGCTACTATCTGCATTTGATTAGAGACCACTGTCATCTGAATCATGTAAATAAAGAAAAACATAACGATGATAAATACAGGCATGACCATAGCAGCTTCGAGGACAATGCTGCCTCGAGCATTCTTGCAGCCGCTCGGAGGAGACTCTATCAAATCAGTAGGAGAAGTCCGCTTGTTTATCAACATAATATCGACTTCCTTCCACTCTTCCTTTCAAGGTCCCGGAAGCTCCCAATGTCTTTGCTACTCCCGGCAGAAACCATAGCGGCATCGAGATACTTACTCCTCCTTTTAAATAAGTTGCGCGCTGTTCTACTGGAACTCCGGTATTCCTCCGAATTAACGCCAGCATCCGCGACAGCCTTTGCTCACTCGGGCCATGCATTAGCAGGAAGATGCGCAAATGATCTCTATAGGTCAGCTTCACCTTCATAAAATCACTAAGCTGAATACTTCCTTCCTTGGTTAGCATCAGCATATCTTTTACAGCATGTTCCACCCCGCACAGCAAGGCAGCGGCAAGAATTAGTAGCGGATTACCTTTGTTCAAATTTTTCAGCAGTCCTTCCATTGTCCGAATTGCCAGTCGTAGCGTGAAAATCTCTCCATAGGCAGCAGCGATATTGCCCACCGGATTATGGAATCCGTACAATATGTATTCAACCTCCTGCTTCCCGGGCATGAATGAATCTCCTATTGTGTCAATCACCCCTGGCCCTCCACCGCTGAGCAATTCGTCTAACGTTTCGATATTGAATAGCGAAAAGTACTGTACAGCATATTCTCCCTGAAAAGCAGCATCGGTCATGGATTGCAGTACGTGAGATAGTTCTCCAAAGAAAATATCCATACCGCCCATTGCTTCAGCACCGGCATCGGCCGGGTCGTCACCCGGACCCATCACCGCTACCTCTCTCGCTGAAAAAGATTGATTAAACTCTAAATTGTCGTTGTATAAGGTCTCAAGCTCATCGAATTGCTTCTGTGCATCTTTGAGCTTATCCTTGAGTGCGGAAATTTTGCCGATCAATCCCTTGGCATCCCGTAGCGCCGTCTCAGCCTGATGCTCGATCGACTTGCGCTCCTGATCAGAGGCACGGTGCTGCTCAAGCTGTCTTTGATTATCCTCCAGAACATTGCTGCTGCCTGCTGCCACGTATTTACGCAAATAAGCGCCAGTCGAGCGGTCAAGGCTATCTACGGCTGAATACAATGATGAATCTGAGATGGAAGCTGACAGGACGGAGCTTTCTATGCCTAGGAAGAAGCCTGCCCCGGCATAAAATGAAGTAAAATCAGCCTCTTGTTGCCTGATATCTCCCTCCAGATCTGCCAGCAGTTCGGCAGATAGCAGAAGCGAACCGCTCTGATCGCGAATAGCGGCGATCTCTTGATCAGCTGCGATTGCCTCATTATTGCCTAGACCTTCATGCGCTGCAACCTCATTGTAACCATCAAGTACGGAACGTTTTTCCGCCTCATCAATAGTCCTTTTCATCTGATTATTTATTGCGATAACCTCTTGGAGCAGCTTCCTCGCTTCAGGAAGCAGTACTGCATGGCGCTCTGAAGATTTCTGCCTACTGCGCTCCAAGCTGCTGAATACCCCCGAGGCCCTCGACTGGTACATTTGAATTTCATAGGAGTATTGCCGCTCCTCGGGTTCCCTTAACATATCTTCGTTATATTTAGCCGCAAAATCTGCATATTCCCCGGCAATAGATGAAACCGTTATACCAACGCCACTTGAGCCCACAGAAACGCCTGAACGAGGGATAATCGCTGCCGTTTCCGTCACGGTCTGTGCCGCAGCCCGCTGTTTCTCCAGTATTTCATCCAGCTTGGCTTCCCGCTGATCATACAACTTCTGCAGTTTACTCAGCAGGTCGACGGTATTCGAAGCCTCTTTCATTACCTTCGACATCGGCTTGAAGCGATTTATAATTTCTATCGAAAAATCTATCGGCGCCTTATATTTCATTTCTTCACGAATCTGTTGTTCGAATACTTCATAGGTTCCTAAGGGCCGCAGCAGTTCAACCATCGATGAATCAAGCTTTGCGTTCATTAGCGGAATAACATCGCTTCGCTTCGATATATCCATCTGCTCCTGCAACACCTTGGACATTATATAATTCGCATCAGTATGCCCGAAGGCAAACAGACCGTACTGCTCTACCAGCTGCGGGTCATAGGAAGACAGGACCGACCTTGATGCAGAATGAGCCATCATCTCCGCCTTAGTCTGCAGCGCCGCCATTCTTGTAAAATCAATAAATATGGAGACAAATGCAAATACCGAAGCAAAAATAACAACCAGAAACACGGTAACTGCTCCGCTCTCCGCACGATATCGCTGCTTTTTATGCACCCTGCTTCCCCCTCTTTCAGAAGTGTAATCACCCGGTCTTCACTCATCCTTCATCAACTGGCCGATCAATGCCTATTTCTTGCTGTCCTGAGCTAAGGCTGCTCTCCCTGTTTGCCGAATAACATCAACGCTTTGCCCGCTTCCTTTTGATCCATCTTATCCGCACCGCTGCCTTTGAATTTAGCCCCGTAGTATCTGGCCAAATCCACTGTCCGGATCCATTCCGCCGGTTCGACTACATAAGAGACGGCCCGTCCGGATTGCGTCACATCACCGACCACCCGTTCCAAAGGGACAAGCGGGATCAGTCTGTCCAAGCTTACCTTGACTTTGCGAAGCAGCAGTTTGTTCTCATATTGCATTCTGCCGTGGACCGCCGTCGGAATCGTCGCACCGGTTGTCGCAAGCTTCTTCAGTGATAAGGATCCGCTTCCATCCCCTATCGGTTCGGACGGAAGAGACAAATCCGAAGTAGGCAAATCACTGGACCAGCCAAATATCGACTGCAGCACGCCATCATCTTTAAGCCGCCAATAGAGCGAATCATACTTTCCAGTCTCGTAGACGCCCGTCAGAGGCTTGCGATAGCTGTTATCCCATGAATACGCACTTCGTTCAGCCGCGATCGCTGCAGCTTGTCCAAGGGCCGCGTTCTGATATAAATACAAACAGAAGAACAGCAAGATTAAAATCGCTACAAATATGGAGGGGAAAATGAGAGATGATTCGAGAATAAAGCTCCCCTTCTGATCGCGTATCAGCCTTTTCATAACGGCTTAAGGCTCATCGTCCATAAACTTCTCGGTTTTGCTCTTCGCTTTGCCAAGCAAACTCTCCAAAAGCTCTTTTAATTGCTTGCGGAAGATAATCGCCAAAATAACGATGACAGCAATGATCAAAATCATCTCCAGCATTCCCAAACCATCCTCGTCGTGAGAGAACGCCTTAATCCGTTGTGCGAAAGTATCCAACACCATATATCCCTCCTAATAATTATTGTGTATAAAGTTCCTAATGTCCGGTATAAGTTATCAACAGAGTTGTTGAAATTCCATATCGAAAGAAAACCTGCCTCTGAATCGCGGTCGCTCAGCTTAAATTTGTCTCGGTGGGGTTTCTCATCAAAAGCAAACTTTTCGAACCTGCTAAAGCTCCATAATCATTAGTGCGGGAGCTCCTACCATAAACACGATAATTAAAAACAGCAGCAGCATAGGGAATACGAGTTTTGATGAAGCCTGCTCCCCTAGCGTCTTACTGACGGCTTTGCGGCGTTCCCAAAGTGTATGAGATAAATCCATCAATGCCAGCACAAAGTCATTGCCCCCACGGCGATAATTAAGCAATACGGAGGTTACAAAAGCGGACACCTCCTGAACGCCCAATTGTTTGCTAACCCCCTCCATCGCCTGATGGAAGGAATATCCACCCCCCCATTCCCGCTGCATTCTGAACAATTCACGATAAAGCGGGTGGTGTTCCTCTCCGGTCTTTCGTTCCAGACACCGCTTGATGGCTTGCTGTACAGTTAAGCCCGCCCCAACCAGTAACACTATCTTATTCAGCAGCTCCGGCAGTTCCAGAATAATCTCCCGCTCTCGCTTAACCACTTTCTGATGTAAATCCCTGACGAGAGCCATTGGAATAAGAACGGCCAGAAAGCCAGCAAATATTATAACCGTAGGATCTCCTTCGAGAAGTAGAGAGAACGAACCGCCAACGATGAGAATAAGCCAGCCATACGAGAGCATTTCAGCCAGGAACAGCAAAGTATACTCGCCACCACGCTTATCTCCGCTAATCTTCTGCACGGAACGCTGTATTTTGAAGAAAAAAACAGGGAACCTTTGCGACACTCTCAGCTTCTCCAGCAGGAACAGCATTGGAGGAGCTATAAGCTGCAATCTCAGACCGTCCATTTTCATCTCGCGACAGCCCTGATATTTGGGGCGCGAATTCCGGTACAGCAGCAACCAGGTCAATACCAGTACCGCGACCACTGCAACGTTATAAACCTTCATCGTAGCCTCCTAGACCCGAATATCCATAATTTTGAGCATTAGCCAGAAGCATAACGCGAATACAGTCAATGCAAGAAATGAAATGGCGAGGCCTGTGCCGCTATGCATCGGCAGCATATAATCCGGTGAAGAGAACTCCATAAATACGAGAAAAAATATCGGTGCGGCGGACATCGCTTTCGCTTCGAACCGTTTCTGAGCAATCATAACGCCGATCTCCTGACTAATCTCCAGCTTCTCGCTAATAATTGCGGAGGTGCGCCGGATCACCTCGACCAAATCCCCTCCCGAACGCTTGCAAATCGTGAAGACATCAGCAAAGTTGCTGATATCCTCCAGCCCTGCCCGTTCGCTGAAGTCAAGCAATGCTTCCTCAATCGGCTGACCGTATTCCAGACGGGTGCAGATAATACCAAGCTCGATGATCATATCGCTGGAATTGCCGGGATAGAGCAGCTGCAGATCTTCAATCGCTTCACGAAATCCATTCTCTACCGAGCGGCCTGCCGCCAAGGACGAGGAGAGTGAATAGAGCGCCTGTTTGAAATGAAGTCCAAGCGTCTCCCTTCGCTTACGAAGAAGATAACCGCTCCAATATTTCGGCGCAAAAACAGCTCCACAGGCCGGTACCAGACTAATTAGCCATGAATGAAAGAAGATATATCCTATTAAGAAAAGACCAGCTCCGCCGATCAGCAATACCGATGGCTTTTGTCTCGAAGACAGTCCATAGCTGCGATAATCCGTCAATTGGGGGGCTTGTTGGACGTTGTTCTTCACTACTCCCTTTGCTGCACCGGATCGCTCCAAGCCGTTCATCGATTTGAAACCTCCTCTCATAAGTTCATCCCTTCCACCGAGATGCCGGCCATAGTCAGCTTGTCCGCATGCGCTAACCGCTGTGGAGTCCGTTTCAAACGGCCGATCACTTTACCGTTCTTCTCCGCTTCTTCCTCAAACACATAAAGCGGATGCAGCACCACCTCCCCATCGCTCATCCCGCATACTTCGGATATGTCCAGAACCCGCCGCGAACGATCACGAAGCCGGCTTAAATGAACGATAATATCGATTGCCGAGGCAATCTGTTGCCTGACTACCCCCAGCGGCAAATCAGCACCGCTCAGCACCATCGTCTCCAGCCGACTGATCATATCAATAGAGGAGTTCGCGTGCCCTGTAGACAGACTTCCGTCATGTGCATAATGGTAGTTAATTAACGATATAAAAAAAGACCCCGCTTTAGGGGTCTTTCGTTTATTTATTGCAATAATTATGAATTTTCATTCCATCTAACAACCCCGTTTTATAAGAGGCTCTGCTACTTTCAATGCAAACCTTAAGATAAGCATCTTCAAGGTTTATTAAAATCGGGGCCATTGAGTTTGGCAATTTCATTTTTAGATCCTGGATGATACCAATCAATTCGTCCAAAGTTTCAGAGCAGGCGATCTCGGCTTGCGAAATAATGTCATCTGATCTTTTTTCAACAATTGATTCGATTAATTCGATTGGCATTAATATTGCCTCCTGTCATCATGTTGTTTACCAAACTAAGGAATGGTACAATTTACCTTATATAATCTAGAAAGGTGTTAAAAATGGATCTTCCTGAACCGGGGAGAAGCCGTTTACCTGAACTGCTTACACTGAACAAAATGACCGCTAGACAACTATCCAATCGCATAGGCTGTACCGAAGCCCATATATCTCAGGTTATAAGCGGAAGAAGCTACCTGTCGTATGTACTGGCTTGGAGAACGTCGAGGGTTTTAAATTGTACAATGGAAGAATTGCACGAATCATGAGTCAGGAGCGGCAGAGGCGAGCCCTCTCCCCCGGCAGGACTTAACAATCATTTAAGTTTTGGATATTTATGTATGTCATAAATCCCCTCCTAATGTAGTGTTTACAGTCAACATTAACATTTTTTAATGTCGATTGCTGTCGATAAATGCTAATTAAAATAATTTAATGTAAACGATAACATTATTATAAAACGAACAAATGTTCTTATGTATAAAATATATCATTGCACCTAATTACTTAGAGGACATTCAGAGGACAAATTAAGGCCAAATATTGGATTTGATAATAAAATTCTATCATCTTAAAATAAGAACAAATGTTCTTGAAGGTGATAACATGCCGATTGACCACACCCAAGATGATATACAATATGTAAAGATGTATATACTGCTACCATTGATACTAACAGCATTTGATCGAGATAAAAAAATAATCGAGCAGCACATAAAGACTCCTAGACCATATGTTGGCTTTATTGATACAGCAATGGATAAAGTGACGCTTGATTTAAAAGAGGTTCGGCGCAAATTTAGACTATTGGGATTAAAGGTATATGAAGAAACACGAACAGAATTAGGCATAGAAGCCAAATATCTATGCCGGGGATATCATCATAGCTCTACGTTATTATGGAGTTTTGTTGCAGCTGAATGCAGCGTATTAATGGAGAAATACATGGGGGCGGATATAAATAAGCGTTTTGATCCAACAGTGCCGGGATCGGAGCGTGATTATGATTTACCTACAGACAAAGAAAAGACCACTTAGGATTATTCCTTTGTGGTCTTTAGTGTGATATCAGAAATGAAAATGGGTAGTACAATTTGCACCACCCATGCATATATTAATTTGCTCTTTCTGCTGCGATCCGGTCGCGCTTCCGTGGCAGAGAACGAATAATAGGTTTCCGTTCTAATACTTCTTTGATTTCTTTATAAGCCATACCTTGTTCGATCATTGATGAAATATTGCGTTCTAATCTCTGAACGCTCTTTAATTGTTCATCGTCCAATAAATCACGTAATTCCTCGGTTTTATCTAACAAAAGCTCTTCACGCAACCTCTTAGCAGTCATTCCAAACAAGTGTTTATATACAAGATCAGTAAAATTTCTATATTGAAATCTCTTATTCGGTGATTCTTCGATATTGTCACGAATAGAATCTGTCATATTACGACGATCAACTATCCCGGCTTGGCGTAACACGTCATGACTTATACGTCCTGTTCTAATCGCTTCGATAACATCATATACCCAATCCATAAATTCATCGGCTATAGGCTGGCGGCTATAACGTATAATGTCGAATATTCCTTTGGCCTTGTAAACAAAAGTATCATAATGTTTGCTGTCAGTACTCGACAGTTTGACGGTAACTGAAAGTTTGTCCAAACGGTCCTTGTTACGTTCATGAATCCGATAAATCGCATCTTCAGGTGTTTTATACTGCAATGCCTCACCTATTTGCTTACGAGTCATGTAAACTTCCCCGTGCTTATCTTCGTAAAAATCACACTTGATGCCTAGAAAATTCCCTTGCTTTACTAATCTTAAATTCAACTATACTTACCTCCGTTCTTTTTTAGATCACGGATGCAATATCTTGTTGGGATGATAATATATCATAGAGTTTAAAATAAAACAATGTTCGTATGTTGTTCCCATAAAAAAAGCCTACCAACCAATTAAGGCTAGTAGGCTTCTTCACCGATGCTTTCGGATTTGAAATCATTGTATCACAAATCATTTGGTAAGTGTAGCTGTTTTTGTTTTATTATCCCATTCGACCTTTGCTCCTAAAGCCTCTCCGATAGCGCGTAACGGGACCAGTGTAACGCCGTTATCCAACTTTCCGTCGTCTACCTTCTTACCGTTTACAATTACGGTTACCTTGTCACTCACGGGCACTTGTACCTCCTTCTTTTTTAATCCGAGATACTTGGCAATCCCCAAGACATGACCAGATACAATCGCATCGATAACATCAGACCGTTTAAGCTTGGCTGCATCGGATACCACATCGATAAACAAGTTCTCGGTCAACACTGCTGGCATTTTGCTTTCCCGGACCATATGCAGGTTGGCTGCCTTTTGCCCTCGATCATTAACATTGTACGGCTTGAGCGCTGCCATAATCTCCGAGTGTAAGACGTTCTGAAGCGCTGAAGATGCAGCGGATGCAGATGTATACCGGAACGATTCGAAGCCGCCCGCGCCTCCACCAGCGTTGCAATGGATGGATACTAAGATATCAGCCCCTGCCGCATTCGCTTTATTGGTGCGATCCTTAAGTTCCAGGAACACGTCCGTGCTGCGGGATAGCAAGACCTGTACGTCTTCATACTCGCTTTCCATCCGTTTTTTAATCGCCAAGGACACCGCCAGAGCGATATCCTTTTCCTGCAATCCATTCGCTACCGCTCCGGGATCTTTGCCACCGTGTCCAGCATCTATCCATACTTTCTTCATTCGTTTTCACCACTCTTCTTGGTCTGCTTAACTAACTGATTACCATACACCGCCATAGCGCCGCACAGGATGCCTTGTAGCACGCTTTGAGCAGTAAACCCTAGCAATACCACTGCAAACGCCACTGCGACCACAGTCACGCCATAGATGATCGTCCAGTCCGGTACTTTAGGCGTTTGCTTAAGTACATAGCCGATGATCCAGCAAACTACCACCACAATCAATAATTCCGGGTTAATAAACTCAAGTACTGCGTTCCATTCCATATTCAATCATCCTCTCTTATTTAAGTCCGCCCGATATGATAAATCCGGCAATTGCCAAAATAAAAGCCCCGGCAAATGTACGCCAGAGCCAAGTTAAGCTATTCTCAATCTTGTCTATTCGCTTATGGGCCGACCGCGCCGATGTTAACGCCTCTACTGCTGTTTCGTTGGCAGTAATCGCCCGATCAAGTTTCTCGTTCATACCGTTAACTTTTTCCTCTACTCGCGTTATCCGCTGTAGCGTTTCGGCTTGTACAGGATCGATGTTTGCAGTTGTCATCTTACACAACCTTTCAAATTAAATAGCCCCCGGATCAGCTCCAGGGGCGTAATCTATTAAGCTTTATAATCCTTGCCTGTAATAACCTTAAACTCCGCTGCCGTAATGACGTTAAAGGATACATAAAGCCGGAGCTGTACATCAGACACCCATTTCTTTTCATAGTAGTATGACAGACGCTCGAAATCGCTATTAAACATTTGATTCGCCTCCTGCTAAAATTTTTAACTCCAGGGCTGCCAACATCTGACCAAGTGCCTGGTTTTGTTGATATAAGTCAAGGATAGCTATATCCTTTTTAACCAACTCTCCACCGATAACAGTACTCTGTCGTTTTAGGTCAAGCGTAGCCAAGTCTTGCTTGACCTGTTCGGAGCCAATTGTGCTGACGTCCTCAAGGCGATCATCAGCCTTTCGTGCAACCTGATCTAGTCCGGACGCTAAATCAGCAGTGTCTTGTTTTAACCCTGTAACGTCTTGCTTCAGTTGATCAAGTTCAGACGGTTCCTCCGGCTGCGGCTTGGTCAGCTCCTCGATCTCCTCCGCCGTCAGCCCCTCTGTCCATAATTCCGGCTGTTTAGGTGCGCTATATACTGGTGGCTTATACATTGGCTCATCGTCCCGGTCTTCAGGAGGCTGCGCCAACCATTGCGCCATTTCGGCATGATAAACAGCTTCCAATTCATCCTCCTGAAGTCGATACACCTCTTGTGCTGCGGTTACATCCTTTTGGTACTCTTCCCACCTCGCCAAATCAAAACGCGGTAGATAAAGCCCCGGCGGTACTGGCACACCAACGATATACCCGGCAATCTCCGGTTCAGTCTCTTCCTCTGGTTCTACCGTCTCAATATCAGTTTCAGGCGGCAACTCCGGTTCTGGCGGATCGGCATAAAAAGGGACGACACCATAAAAGGCATCGTCCACAATAGTAACCTCCATGTAGAGGCCATCTATATTTACTCTTGGTACTGCTTTCAATGATCTTCCCTCCTTAATTTAGCGGTATCGATAGTCCCGCAAAAGACAAATACTCATTGCCCGGGGCCGAAAATATTGCTATTGTACCGTCACTACGTATAAACAAATGCGCAATGCTGTACATTCCTTCACCAGTTAAACAAGGGACGCTGACAACTTTTGTCACTCTCGGACTGTATCCATCCGGAAGATGGGCAATGGTTGTACCCGGTGAATAGACTCCGCCCTTAATTAACCCGTCAAAGTATAGATTATTAGAGTCTTTACGAATACATAACGTTGGATACCCACCATAAACAATCCAGGCGTTTAATAGTGTTAATGTAATCCATCCCTGTATATCCTTCTCCGCCTTCTTCATCGCCAGCACCGATACACCGTGTAACGCTTCGGCTACACCCGCCGTTAGGTTGGATAGCTGCGCCTTTTCATTCGTTGCTACTACGCCAGTGATCGGGACAACTGGCGACTTGTCTAGTTTGAGATAGGTAACGCTGTAGGATGCGGACTGGTCGAAATTAGGCATTGGGCAAACTGCACGTTGTCCACCACCGCCGTTATCCATGAATCGCCAGTTAAAGTCTTTACGTTCTTTATTGACCGTGATTAATTGATTTGTTTTGTATTTCAGCATCGAGCCAAGAGCGCCCGGATCGTTAATTAGGTAGTTTTGATAAGTCGCATCGTAAACAACATTTGCCCGTTCCCGTAACACAATCCCCGTACCTACTTCTACCACGTTATCGCCTTCGTGGAGTGTCAGGCAGCCTTCTGATACGACTGGTTCGACGGATTCTTTGGCGAGACGGTAGAGTAGGTTGTACGGTGTGTAAACACGTCCGCCACTATCCGAACCTGCGTTTGTAGTAGGTAAAACAGTTGTACCTCCAATCCACGCGCCACTACCTATAACATTTGATGGATCAGTGATTTTACCCCAAAATTTAACTTCTCCTGTCGCTCCCGTATACAATTGTCCACTATTACCGTTACACATCCTCCACCCGTTAAAATACGCCTTAATCTCGTCCGCTGTCGGTGTGTATGCGTCTCCCCATCCGCTGTCGGTGTTGGAAACAGATATATAAAAATATCCGTTTCCAGGTAGGAGTTGATACTTATCTACTATGCTGTTCGAGTCGGCTACTTGTAATACTGTTCCATCATATTTTGTAACCTTAGAGTTTGTACTATCAGCAGTTACTCCGTCCGATACGGGATAACGAACTTGCTTAAATCCCGGCTTATTAGCATTTATTGCCCAGTTCAAATACCCATCCAGAACAACCTTCTTCCACTTCGCCAGTTTGAAATATTGCCCGTTTTGCTCAAACAATTCGTCAGGCTCGGCGCCCGTGTCCGGGTTAGCGTGTAACTCTGTCTGGAAGGCAAGCATAGAGTCTTCGCGCGGTTGGAATGGCTTGGGTTCAGTGCCGAGTGTGAGCATCGGGTTTGCAATGGAATATACTACATCCTGTCCAATTGA
>NZ_QJOT01000028.1:0-29106 GCF_013393165.1 Paenibacillus sp. 79R4
CTCCAAAATAAGGGCCGACCGCCTCTCATTCGGCTTCGTCTTCTGGTTATGTGCTGCATCATCCGATACTGACGAGTAGTTGACGACCGGGGTATGGACCGTGACGTTATTAATCCGGTTGATAGAAAACTCTTTCCCGCCGCTTCCGCCAACGTTTTCAGGCAGTAAATCATAATATATAGTTCCTGTACCTGGTGTCTTCGCCTTATTCAATAGAGATCGACTAATCAGGAGACGATCCTGGTATAATACCCTGTCCCCAATTGGCTCGGGTGGAGGGATGATTCCTGGCGTAGGCCCACTTCTTAACACGGTCACATCATCCATAATGATCTCACTATTAAAGATAACAAGATCATTTTTAACATCAGGGTCATCCGTCTGAGACTCTGCCATTCCTAGTAATTGGGAAGTATCATCCGGTGGCGACGGTCGCTCATAGCCTCCTACAACGGTAGGTGGGTCAAAGATGATCGTCCCGGACTCCTTCGGCATAACATGGTCTTCTACCCTGTCGCTATTATCTAATAGCACATCCGGAGGATCATAAGCATCTGGCCATAATGTAACCTCGCCATCCGGGAGAGCATAATTTCGCATTTCTGCTCGGTCAATGCCGTACACCTCTAGATTTTTGATTTGCCAATAGTCATAGTCCCTTGTAAATTCAAAGGTATATGTCTTATGCTCCGTATCATACATATCGATATCGGGCTGTGGCACAGGGTTCCCTTCCGCATCCGTTGTATCCGGCTGCTTCTCCTTCCATTCAAGTTCGTATTCAACATCTACCTTGCATTTATATTGAACCTTACCTTGCATATTGCCAAATGTATGTTGATATAAGTAATTGAGTCCCCATGCATTCGTGTATAGATACTCCGAAGTAGGAATTGCCTGCTCAACATCGAACCTGTAGGGATAATTCCATAAATCATCCGCCAGAATAACGCCGGTCGCTTCTGGATCCATCACAGATGATTGTGGAGCAGCCACTTCTCCAGGTGGTGGAAGAGTCCATTCACAGTCTCCCTCTCCCCCTCCACACCCAGGAAGGGTAGGATCTTTGCTGCATTCCGGAACATCTTCCTTCCAAACTGAAACAACGTAGGTCCCTTGTAGATCGACCGTGAAATTTCGTTCAAATACTTTAGGATCTCCATTAGCCAATACCTGCTCAAATTTCCGATCAGAAGGTTTGTTCATTGAAGCCAGGTATGACTTGACAATAGAGTAGTTTTTTCCGTTATAGCTCAGTTTCTCCTGACCTTTGTTAATCGTATATTTTATGTCTTCTTCTCTCTTGTATTCTCCAACCTTTTCCGTTTTAAAGGGGCGTTTCGGATCATCCTTCTTGTCGGTAACATATACATGCTCTACCGGAAATAGAGCACTGTCATAAGTAGCCTCAATGTCGAAATATTCGTCAAGATCATCGCGATGAGCCCAAGATTCCGCATTTTTTATTCCCTGCAAGGAGTACCAGGGACCACTTCTTTTATTACCGTTTCCATCAATCGATATCATGACGGCACTTAAAAATAGTTTTCCCCCTTGCTTGATATCCCCCATCCCATTATCCAACAAACCTTTCGTAACCTTCGCCTCTGGAACCTCGAAGAAGGTCGTTACCGGTTTTCCAGGGGTAGGAGGGTTTGGATTTTGTCCTGTTTGTTTTACATCCTTTGTACCCTCGAAGGTTACAAATTTTCCACTAGCCGTGGGCCGACAATCCTCCTTGTTTTTTCCTTTCCACGTACAAACCTCATCGGTTCTAATCGTCCAGCCTATCGTTTTATAGCGGATGGAAGAACTGGCGGCGGTCGAGGTAATACTAAATTTGAGAGCGCCGCTTTCTATAAGTACATCTATCTTGGCCTCAACTTTATTAATAAATAGATTTGAGAATAATAGGGTAAACAATACAATAATTGAAATTGACTTCCTATGTTTATTAATCATTGACTATCTACTCTTTGCTTATTTGTGACTCTTCTAAAATACTTGCGTTAACAGTAACCTTTAATGTTGGTCCCCAGTAACCTCCTACATTTGTTCCAATGGGAAAGTCTACATAACCGGAATACCATACTCCTTTTTGAAAGTTGAAACCTTCTTCACTCCACCCTTCAGAAGTATCAAATATAAGCTGTTTAGATTTACTAAAGTTATTAAATTTAAATTTGACTGTTGATCGAACATAATAATAACCATATCCATTCGCAAATATCATTGAAGGTTCAGGGACGAGAGTTCCTTCGATTTGTATTTTATTTTTTATAGCCCAATTCGTATATTGTTTCAAATCTTTATAAACAGCACTTTTCTCAAGTTCAGATGCATACTTAATCATATGAGTGCTCATATCCCTGATCCATTGATCATCAATCGTTCTGTAGTCCACATTTAATAAGAGATTCCCGTACTCCTGAATATGCGACATCCAAATATCTATATTCTCTTGGGTAAATTCCGGTAATTGATATAGTGTCGATGAAACTCTTGCTTTCCCCTCACGATAATACGGATACTTCATCTCATATAAACTGTTTGGAATGTCAGCCAGAATATACGGGTAGTCTTTATAGTTCTTCGGAAGGTTGGTTGTACGGATTTTCCGCCCATATGGATCGACCGCTCCAATCTCTTTCCCCGGGGTTTTAATAATGATTATGTTTCTCTCTTCATCCCACTCCACTTCCTCTTTCAATACTTCACTGACAACCTGCAAAGGAACCATGACTGTTCCATCCTTTTGCAGTACCTTCGCTGGCAGGTTGATTGTGTTGCCTGCAGCTATAGCTGTAGATGATCCTACCGTTAGGGTCAGATCAATTCCTTCCTTCTGAATTTGCAGAGATTTAGATGCGTTATTCCAGCTTACCTTGGCTCCTAATTTATCCGTTACAAAGCGGATCGGAACCATCGTTACTCCATTTTCCTGATACGGAATTGCTCCCTTCATTCCCTTTACATATATGTGCTTTTCTCCATCCATCATTAGCTCGACCGGTTTCCCTGCCGCCAATGCCACATTTGCAATCATTAAACTTGCTATGAATATCCCGACTATTGTAGTAAGTCTTTTCATTATTCGTACTCCTCTCTTTTGTTTGGTAAATCAATATCATCCTGCTTCCTACATAACAGTTAAATAGTACCATATCGTTTTTAAAAATGTTGTCGTTTATTGTCGGCATTGGATTGTTTCTGTAACCAAAACCCTGTTATTACTTGCATTACTAGTTCTATCCGTCTATATCTGTAGACCTCTTCAAACGTAATCATTGGATTTGATTGGATTTAAGATAATAGGAGGTAGCACATCGAAAAGAAAAACCTTGAAAGGCTAGCAGCCAATCAAGGTTTAGATATTTTACAAGGAAGAAAAATATATGCAAAAAAGAAATCGTGGAGAGATTAAACTTATCTCAGATCTTATAATTATCTTAGTGAGATTTACTCATACCGCATCCACCAATAATAAAAAAAGAATTAGCCGTAATCCCATGAAGATTAATCGTTTATCTCATCGTATACTCTATTGGAGTCTTCTTATTAATAAATCGGCAGTTTGCACTTTCTCTCGACTTCTTTGGCTAACCCCAATTACAATGAAAATTTCAGAAAATTAATATATTGCATATAATCTTCATTTTGTTACAATAGTTAAAATATTACTTTTCAACCTTAACTTTTTCTTCTGTTACTCCATAATAAGAAGGGAGGTGAAATAATTAATGAAAAAAGTTGTATTAATCTTATTACTGGCGTTATTCTCCTTCTCTACTAGCGCATTTGCTGCTTATACTGCAACATCACATGATATGTCAGTCAGTCAAACAGCTCAATATAAATTGAGTGTCGGACTATGGAGCTCTACGAATGAAACTGTTGAGTTATCTCTTTATTCCAAAGGGCCTTCCGGTCAACTTAGTCAAGTCTTCTCAATTACTGCAAATATTGGACCAACCTCTTCAAGTCCTGTCGAGTATTCAGTAGGTTATCTTAGTCCAGGAACTTATGTCCTTAAAGGACAATTCCAAGGATCATATGGCAGTCTAGGGCCTGTTAGTTTGAATCAAGTTTATTAATATTCAAAAACGACCAGGCGTATTATTTCAATCGTTTGGTCGTTTTTTTGGGGGCCAAATAGCCAGCATATTTTCTTATATCGTATAAAAATAGTACATCCCTTATATCTTGTTATAATAAATAGACCAATCATGTTACTTCTAACCCTTAACGGCCTATTTTCACTTACGGAATAGAGTTTAATGAGCTCATTCGTCACCCAGTAAATAAGAAACCATGAAAGACACGAAGCCAATCAAGGTCATAATGTTTATTCCTCTTCATAGCTCATTTTAATGTATCTCCCAATTTATAGGTATCCAAATTCATCATACCCATTTTAAATTCTGCCTCTGTATTTACGATAGCAGAGCATTTTGGACATTCTATGCTAATTAATAGTAAGTTATACATGATAATATCCCATTATTTTCCATATATTACACCGATCCCCTGCTCATTCCAACCAATATTCTTCACATGATTACAAGCAACTTCAGGTTAAGTACGATTTACTAAAAGTATGCCGCATGTGAGCCGATGTCTGGATAACCAGCCTATTGAACGCTTTTGGGGTGCTTTTAAGACGGAAAGCTTTTATCTGACGAAACATGATACCTATGAAGATGTCCTCGAAGACGTGGGAAAGTATATCCGCTACTACAACAATTTCCGCTATACAGAACGATTAAATGGCTTGTCTCCTAACGAATATCGACGGGCTGCATAATGACGAAAGAAAAATAAAAAACCTCAGCTCTGTAAAAATTGAACTGAGGGAACTAACGATTTTTTTGCACTGTCTACGTGACAGGGGGCACTTCAGTTCAAGTAGGAAAGAGCTTTTTAGAAGTTTAATTTATTGTTTGGTTTGTTGATTGTTTTGTACGACCTAATTGTTGGGATTGTAAAGATTATAGACAAAATGTTGGCGCAACCCCCATGGGTCTTCAAAAGTCTCTGCTAATGGAAATATTGCATGATCAATACTCTCAAATGCACGTTCATAGCACCATAATATAACCTTCGGTGGTAAATTTCGGTCAAGAAAGGATAGACATACATAATCATCATACTCCCGTTCGCAATAGGGATACTACCATCCTTCATCAAATCTCTATATTCGGTATAAACTTGAAAAATGCTCTCCTCTTTTTCAGAGTCAAATTCTAATACCTTAATTATTGAAATAGAGCCGATTTCATTGTTCAGTACAAGTTTCGCCATTAAAGATAAAATTGGATATATAATCCATTTTTTCTTCGAAATTATTTGGGAATTTCACATTTAAAGCCTCCTCTAATTTAGTAATACTTTGCATATTAATCACCGCCATAAAAGGAAATTGTGAGTCTCTATTAGTCTTTGGTGGCTTTTTTTCAAGATTAATAAAAACCCTACGCGACCAGTCGGAGTACTGGTTACTTTTATTAAATGGATATTCTTTTTTATAAACCATTACGTTGTGGTCTTTATTATAGGCCACCGAATCTGGATGTAATAAAGTATCTTCTCTTAATTTGGCAACATCTATATCTTTTCCAAATTGTGTTTTTACTAGCAGTCGATTGAACATTTGAATTATATAAATGTTTTTCAGAATGAGTAGTAAAGAAATCTGCGGCATTCATGCCTCCAGACAAATTCCTATTCTTTTCTGATTCTCTCATTCACAGTCACTTATCCATTGGGATAGTTGCAAACCATGTTCCTACGCATCTAAGGAAGCGCAATCTACTACAGATGTTATAAGAGAAAGCGAAGATAACAAAAAACAGGTCAATCATGGTGGTATCTGACCATAATCGACCCGTTCAATGTAACGGAATATGGATATTTGAATTATAACTGTGCGTACAACCGCAATGAAGAAATCTTTATACGGGTATTACATGGGTTAGATGGGTTATTGGTTGAATGATGGGTTTTTTCGGCACTGGGTAACTCCAGACAAATCAAATATCCACGTTTACGATTTTTCTTCACACACTCGAATAATCTCTTTAGGTATTGACTCAAAAACTAATACCTCTGGTTTTGGATAAGGTCTTTTTAACAAGTATGCTTGAAGTGTCATCATGCTATCCCAATATAACCTAATCCAATGCTCAATGCTTTCCCCTGTATCAAAGTTCAATGCTTCTTCATCAAAATCCTTGAAATCATCGTAGAAAGCTTGGTCATAGATAGAAATAGAAATATCACCATCAAATATGAGAATTTTATTCGTAAACACAGGGAAACAAAACGACTTAGAAAAACGATTAGATATATCAACACCTATAGCTTCTTTAAAATTAACCCAATCAGGAGTATTAAAAGGTTTCAAACTTTCGGTCTTTTCAAATTTCACTCTACCACCGTTACTATAACGATTATTAGACTTTGTGAAAAATTGTATTCCTTCTTGCATGACTTGTTCTTCCGAAACAAAATGTGCGTGATTTTCAGGTAAATAAGCATGATACAAAAAAAAACTCACGTTCTCTCACCCACTCATTCTTTATTTCTTGGCACATAAGGAAAGTGTGAACTTCTTGTAGGCTCATCTAGGTGTTCAAAAACTCTGTGACTTCCCGTTGGAGTATCAGGTATACTGATGTTTCCGTCAAATTCTTTATAATACTTGGTTATCCGGTTTGGATTCGGATTATTGGGGTTTGGCCAATTTGAAAATGCCTTATCAGGATTGATCATTGTTTCTTGCCTTAATTTCTCCACATCAACATCTTTCCCATATTGTGACCGATTGGGAGTAGATGGTTTACTTGGATTATACAGGTACTTTTCAGAATGAGGATTGACAAAATCTTTGGGATTGCTTCCCCCATCGAATTTTGTAGGAACTGGAGCATTCCCCTTCCCCTCACCCCGCAACATACTTCCAATATTATCGCCTGCAGCACGCTCTCCCATATTAGGGAGGGTTTGTTCCTTACACAACCCCAGCGGATCCACATATTTCACAGTCGGAAAACAGCGTTCTATCTCCACCTCTAGTTCCTTGATTTCATTCTCACTACACCCCTGAATTTCTTCAACAGAGGCTATTTAGGAACTTACCAATAAATTTACGAACCTGTTTTATGTAACGGAATCGCGTTATTTAGGGAATAAAATTCAATCTTCGTTGTGCGTACAGCGGAATGATGAAATCTTTATACGGGTATTACATCGGTTATAGTTGTTACTAGTTGAATGATGGGTTCACTCATCACTGGGTAGCCCCCAATGAATGTCAAGATTCCCTTATCCTTACCACCACAATATTCCCTGAGTTACCAAAACAAGATGCATGATACAGCCCATCATAAATGTTCTCTACTCGGAAATCACCTACAAAGATATTATCAGCCGCTTTTTCATCATAAGCATACCGGACAAGTATTATTGTAAGTTGTTCAATGAGTTTTCTTTCTAAAAGTTCCTTAATATTTTGACCAAACTGTTTGATTGGTTGAGGTATTTCATCAAATTCAAACCATTCATCAAATTCACCTATAAATTCTTGATTAACAAGTTCGACAGTAAAGTTATTTAGAAATTCGTTCAGATGGGACAACTTTTTTTCAGAAATTTCTTTATCATGAAGTATCTTAAAATCTTCATTTCTTCCAAGCGATGCTAACAGAAATGATAAACCATCTCCGGACTCACTTGCTTCCAATGTAAGAAATTGCGTACAATCGAATAGAACATCAGCCATACCTTCACCTCTAAGGGAGGGATGGCATAAAGACTGCCATCCCTAAATTTTTTTATCTCCTATACTTCTCATTGTTTAAGTAATCGTAAAGCTGACTAACGTCCTTCTTACCTGGTGAAGTTACGCCGCCCCCCTGAGTCTTTGAACCTTGTCCACCAAAAATTTCACCATTTTTGTTTATATTCCTTGTTGGTTGATGTACGTGTGGTGATAAACCTGCATGGGAATCTGAACCAAATCTCTTGAACTGCCCTTCGGGATTAGAACCACGTGAATTGTTGTTAAAGCCTTTTGAATTAGTGTGTAGAGTTGTTTCTTTATCCACCGGAACATTTTTCTTTACATACCCGTCAAAAGTTCTTTCACCAGGTTGCGGCTTGTACCCTCTAGTTTCGAGACCTTTCCCCGTCCCCTCACCCCGCAACATACTTCCAATATTATCGCCTGCAGCATGTTCTCCCATATTAGGGAGGGTTTGTTCCTTACACAACCCCAGCGGATCCACATATTTCACCGGATCCCCGTTGACATAAGCATAGCGGTTAAAGGTTTGACCATCTCTTATATCCCCACGGATTAGATCCCGGTTCAGGAATCGCTTTAAGCCAGGGTGGTAGTAGCGGGCTCGCATGTAGTATAAGCCGTTCGGGTCGGTCATGACTCCGTCTCTACCGTTGTACTGGAATGGTTGGGAGGTGGTTCCTTCGTGCTGCTCTAATTCTCCACATAACCCATAGGTGTATCGGTCGGTTACCATCCCCTGCTCATTCGTCAGTAGGGTGGTACTTCCACGTAAGTCACTGTGGTAACTAGAGTACTGCCCTTGGGCATCTTCACGCCCAATTAATCCCAATCCATAGATATAGTATGCCTTCACTTGCCCCGTTTCGTCCAGTTCCATTAAGACTCGGCTTAATCGGGAAGCATCATCCACGACATAACGAGTTGTCTTCCCACGGTAGGTCAGGGAGATTCGTTCCCCTTCCAGTCGTAGCGATAATTTGCTTTCCCGGAGCGTGTCAGGCGGTTTCTCGCATCGTACTCATATGCGCCCATCTTCTCGCCGTCGCTATAGTACAAGAGATTGCCGTCGGCATCCAATTCCACCGGATATAGACCAACGCTAGATAAGCGATTGTCCTTTCCGTAGGACAGGCTCCATGACGAAGCTTGTTGACTATCCCGTGTTTCTGTCAGGTTGCCCCCGGTATCTATCGTAACTATACTGGATCTTCCGACCACCCCAAGCCCCGCTAATCAGTCTACGCAGCTTATCACAGGTATACTGCTTCTCCTCTTCCTGGGTGATCTGTCCGATTTCGTTATAGACATATCGATACTGCTGCAGCATGATTCCCTGCGGCGATTGATCCTTCAATCGTGTGAGCTGACCTGCTATATCATATCGATATGTAGTTTTTCAACCCCGAGTAACTTCGTTGCTCATCTAGACTTGCTCATCATCGTAGGCTTCCTCCAGAAGCATTCATTTTCCCGATTAACAGGCTGCTTGATTATAACGAAGCCCTAAGTTGTTGTCGTTGGTATCAGTATAGGAATGACTTCATCAGAGCTGTGCTTAGTTAACTGGCTTGTATAGGAATTACACAGGTTATCGGCGCCGTGGATAGTGATTACTTCACTCTGTACTGGATCAACCAAATAAAAAATCTTGAGAGGCTAGCCTAAAACGTATCCTTACCTGTTTATTTCAATTGGTTGTCTCCAGATTGTATTTACAAGATAACCATCGTTACAATAGTCATTTCAGTTACAGACAAATTCCTATTCTTTTCTGATCCTCTCAATCACAGTCACTCTATCCATTGTGATAGTTGCAAACCATGTTCCTACGCACCTAAGGAAGCGTATCTACTACAGATGTTATAAAATGAGAAAAAGCGAAGATAACAAAAAACAGGTCAATCATGGTGGTATCTGACCATAATCGACCCGTTCAATGTAACGGAGTAGCGTTATTTAGGTGATGAAATTCAAGCAATTATGTGCGTACTATCAAAATAGCGAAATCTTCATACGGGTATTACATGGGTTATATGTGTTATTGGTTGAATGATGGGTTTATTCGGCACTGGGTAACTCCACCAAAAAAGAAACCTTGAAAGGCACGAAACCAATCAAGGTCCACAGTCTTTATTCTTCTTCTGTCCATTCCTCAAAACCATAAGGTAAAAGTTTTTTTCTTATATTCTGTATGACTTCATCACTTGACAGGTTAACAGATACTGATTTTTGAATGTCATTAAGAGTAATAGCTATGTCTTTCCCAGTAATTGACGAAATAACTTCGGCCAAGTTCCTGTCAGACATATATTCGTAGAGCAAGGACATGAGCGGAAAATAATCATCGTTTCCAATACCATTAGGGAAAGCATGTTTTAACATCTTGTATGTGCTTTCCAAGTGTTTTGGCATTAAAGTGTCACTCAATTTACTTACCTCCTAAAGGTACTGGTGAGTGTATATATGCATCAAAATCCACTCCTTGGGCAGAAGCCCCTCTTACAAATTTAGCATCACCAGTCATAGTTGTAATTCCTAAATTATCGCCCGTACCAAAAATAATCTTATCATTCGCTCCGACTTTCTTGGTTTCTACTAGATTCATAGCCCTAGAGGACGGTTATCAGGGATGACTTGAACGCGATTCATAAATCTTTCCGCGCGTGCTTTCTCCAATGGTCCTGCAACTCCGTTTATTATATTTCTAAATTCCCCTGCGGCAGTGTCAGTCATAACCATCTGTTTTCCATTTACATATGCTTTTAACTCATGTCTGATAGAAGAACCTTCAGATATGAATGCATTAGCAGTTCCGGTATCAATATTTACCTTCGGAAGATCACCCGTCCCCTTAGTAACTGGCAGCTCGCACTTACACAACCCCTGCGGATCCACATATTTCACCGGATCCCCGTTGACATAAGCATAACGGTTAAAGGTTTGACCATCTTTTATATCCCCACGGATTAAATCCCGGTTCAGGAATCGCTTCAAGCCAGGGTGGTAGTAGCGGGCTCGCATGTAGTATAAGCCGTTCGGGTCGGTCATGACTCCGTCTCGGCCGTTGTACTGGAATGGTTGGGAGGTGGTTCCTTCGTGCTGCTCTAATTCCCCATATAACCCATAGGTGTATCGGTCGGTTACCATCCCTTGCTCATTCGTTAGTATGGTGGTACTTCCACGTAAATCACTGTGGTAACTAGAGTACTGCCCTTGGGCATCTTCACGCCCAATTAATCCCAATCCATAGATATAGTATGCCTTCACTTCCCCGGTTTCGTCCAGTTCCATTAAGACTCGGCTTAATCGGGTAGCATCATCCACGACATAACGAGTTGTCTTCCCACGGTAGGTCAGGGAGATTCGTTCCCCTTCCAGTCGTAGCGATAATTTGCTTTCCCGGAGCGTGTCAGGCGGTTTCTCGCATCGTACTCATATGCGCCCATCTTCTCGCCGTCGCTATAGTACAAGAGATTGCCGTCGGCATCCAATTCCACCGGATATAGACCAACGCTAGATAAGCGATTGTCCTTTCCGTAGGACAGGCTCCATGGCGAAGCTTGTTGACTATCCCGTGTTTCTGTCAGGTTGCCCCCGGTATCTATCGTAACTATACTGGATCTTCCGACCACCCCAAGCCCCGCTAATCAGTCTACGCAGCTTATCACAGGTATACTGCTTCTCCTCTTCCTGGGTGATCTGTCCGATTTCGTTATAGACATATCGATACTGCTGCAGCATGATTCCCTGCGGCGATTGATCCTTCAATCGTGTGAGCTGACCTGCTATATCATATCGATATGTAGTTTTTCAACCCCGAGTAACTTCGTTGCTCATCTAGACTTGCTCTTCATCGTAGTCTTCTTCCAGAAGCATTCATTTTCCCAATTAACAGGCTGCTTGATTATAACGAAGCCCTAAGCTGTTGCCGTTGGTGTATAGGAATGACTTCATCAGAGCTGTGCTTAGTTAACTGGCTTGTATAGGAATTACACAGGTTATCGGCGCCGTGGATAGTGATTACTTCACTCTGTTCTGGATCAACCAAATTAAAAACCTTGGGAGGCATACGAATTTCGGGCTATAGTAGAGGGCAAGGTTGCTAGCCTAAAACGTATCCTTACCTGTTTATTTCAACTGGTCGTCTCCAGATTGTATTTATAAGATAACCATCGTTACAATAGTCATTTCAGTTGCAGGCAAATTCCTATTCTTTTCTGATCCTCTCAGTCACAGTCACTCTATCCATTGGGATAGTTGCAAACCATGTTCCTACGCACCTAAGGAAGCGTATCTACTACAGATGTTATAGATTTGAAAAAAATGGGAGAACGCGAAGATAACAAAAAAACAGGTCAATCATGGTGGTATCTGACCATAATCGACCCGTTCAATGTAACGGAATATGGATATTTGAATTATAAAATTAAAGAATCTTATGTGCGTACAACCGCAATGAAGAAATCTTTATACCGGTATTACATGGGTTAGATGTGTTATTGGTTGAATGATCGGTTTTTTCGGCACTGGGTAGCCCCCACAAAAGAAATACCTTTAAAGGCAAATAATTAGAACTCCTCTAGTGAAATTGCCTCAATGGAACTACAGTAGAACTCAATAAAGTTATACCCATCATTTTCTCCATAACCACTATCATCATGCACATGGTATCGTTGACTTGTATCCCATCCTACTCCTTCTTTATCGTGTACTATTAAACTTCTTGTCAGATAAAGATTCGTTATTTTCCTTACACTAAGGTCGGAAACATTAGCATACCTTATTTTTATTTTAAATCGTCGCCCTGTCTCAATAACCGAGACGAAAAAGGATAAAGTGAGTACAGTAGTATAATTATCTTCAAAATCAATTTCTACATCGTAATCAATTCCAACTATTTCCTTGTATGTCCAAGAGCCAAGAGCATTTAATTTATCAGTAATAGTGTCGTAATTTTTTATAGCAGTCAAAAAACGCATCTCCCTCATTAATCAATAAATTTTATGGTATTTGTCACTTCATCAATTACACCTTGTCTGAGTCTGCCTGTAGAAAAGTCCATAAAATACTTTATCTCTGATTTCACATTTTTCCCTGCATCTTGATAAATGTATTCATGCATATGTGGGCTTGTATGATGAGCAGAATTCCCGTGGTCAGAATAATCGATTCTATACTTTTGCTTGCCTGCTTGGTCATAAATCACCCTAGATTTCTCAATCTGCCCACTTGAACCTAGACGACTAAAATCGATTCTAGCCCCTGGAGTTCCTTGCATAGGAGCATAATTATTTTTATAGTACTCATCAGGCAGGAACGGTTTTTTAGCAATGTCATCAATTTTCCCCTTCCCCTCACCCCGCAACATACTTCCAATATTATCGCCTGCAGCACGCTCTCCCATATTAGGGAGGGTTTGTTCCTTACACAACCCCAGCGGATCCACATATTTCACCGGATCCCCGTTGACATAAGCATAGCGGTTAAAGGTTTGACCATCTCTTATATCCCCACGGATTAGATCCCGGTTCAGGAATCGCTTTAAGCCAGGGTGGTAGTAGCGGGCTCGCATGTAGTATAAGCCGTTCGGGTCGGTCATGACTCCGTCTCGGCCGTTGTACTGAAATGGTTGGGAAGTGGTTCCCTCGTGCTGCTCTAATTCTCCATATACACCATAGGTGTATCGGTCGGTTACCATCCCCTGCTCATTCGTTAGTAGGGTGGTACTTCCACGTAAGTCACTGTGGTAACTAGAGTACTGCCCTTGGGCATCTTCACGCCCAATTAATCCCAGTCCATAGATATAGTATGCCTTCACTTCCCCCGTTTCGTCCAGTTCCATTAAGACTCGGCTTAATCGGGTAGCATCATCCACGACATAACGAGTTGTCTTCCCACGGTAGGTCAGGGAGATTCGTTCCCCCTTCCAGTCGTAGCGATAACTTGCTTTCCCGGAGCGTGTCAAGCGGTTTCTCGCGTCATACTCATATGCGCCCATCTTCTCGCCGTCGCTATAGTACAAGAGATTGCCGTCGGCATCCAATTCCACCGGATATAGACCAACGCTAGATAAGCGATTGTCCTTTCCGTAGGACAGCCTCCATGGCGAAGCTTGTTGACTATCCCGTGTTTCTGTCAGGTTGCCCCCGGTATCGTAACTATACTGGATCTTCCGACCACCCCAGGCTCCGCTAATCAGTCTACGCAGCTTATCATAGGTATACTGCTTCTCCTCTTCCTGGGTGATCTGTCCGATTTCGTTATAGACATATCGATACTGCTGTAGCATGATTCCCTGCGGCGATTGATCTTTTAACCGTGTGAGCTGACCTGCTACATCGTATTCGCGCTGCTCTCGCGTACCGTTGGGACGAAGGGTTTCCTGCAAGCGGCCATTCCTATCATACGTATACCGGGTCACCCTTCCTTTCCAATCTCGAACCTCGGTTAATTCACCCGCCAGGTTATAGCGGTATTCCACCACTTTGCCGTCCGGATACGTCAGCTGCGTTAAGCGCCCAACCACGTCATAGCCATACCGGATCGAGTGTCCCCATACATCTGTGCTTTCCACCAGTCTTCCGGCCGCGTCATATTGCCGGCTTGTGCTGGCTTCACCCTCTGTCGCAGAAATAAGACGTCCATCGCCGTCATAACCAAATTGAATACGGCCCACTTCATCCTTGGCCTGCAGCAGTTGACCAGCGGCATCATATTGATACGTAGTCTCTTGATCCCGGGCATTGCTTCGCCCGCTCATCCAGCCTCGCTCATCATACGTATAACGCCGACTTCCTCCCGAAGCATTTGCTTCCTCGACTAACAAGCCGCTTCGGTCATAACGAAGCTGCGTGGTATTGCCGTTGGCATCCGTATAAGAAGTAAGCTTGTTCTCCCCATCATAGCTCTGCGTATAGCGGGCTACGTCTTCCTCGATCACTTCCTGCAAGCGATGTGCCGCATCATAGCGATACTCGGTTACTTTTCCTGCCGCGTCCGTCCGCTCTACAACCTGATGCATTGCATTAAACCGGTGACGAGTGGTATGGCCCAGACCATCGGTTACTCCTAGCGGATTTCCTGCCGCATCATAGGCGAGACTCAGTACGGTCCGACCTTCCGCATCTGTCACCGTCAGCTGCCGTCCGGCGGCATCGTAGGTATACGCGACAGGTCGTCCTAACGGATCGATGATCTGGCTGATCCGGCCCGCTTCGCTATATTCGAAACGTGTAACGGCCCCGGCTGCATCCTGCTCCGAGATCAAGCGATCCTCTGCATCATAAGAATAGCGCTTCGTATTCCCCAGTGGATCGGTAATTGTCTCGACTTGTCCGCTTGGCGTATAAGTATATCTCGTCGCAGCTCCGGAAGGCATACGCACCTCCAGAAGCTGATCGTTCTCGTTATACGTATAGTTCCACGTTCTTCCTAAGGAATCGATCACTTGTGTCAAATTATCCTTGGCATCATAAATCCGGCGCAGTTTACCATCCAAAGCATCTCTGACGCCATTCATCCGGCCTGCTTCGTCATAGCTTACTGTCCGAAGTCGGCCTTCTCCGTCTTCTATCGCGATCAACTGGCCGCTCTCTCCGTACTCAAACTTCGTTACACCGCCATTGAAGTCCTGGTAAGAGATACGCTGACCGTGTTCGTTATATTGAATTTTCGAAGATGTTCCATCCGGCTTAGTGATGCCAGCAAGGCGTCCGTGCTCATCATATCGATAGGAAGTCACTCCGCCCAGAGCATCTCGTTCCTCGATCAATCCATATCGCTCATCGTAGCGATAGGAAGTTGTATTCCCAAGCGGATCGGTCCAGGAGATGAGTTGTCCGTTGGAATCATACAACTTCTGAGTTGTCTCCCCAAGCGGATTTGTTGCACTCGTCTCGAGCCCCGTCTCGCTGTACGTAAACTTTTGCGTACTTCCATCAACTTCTGTCACCTCAAGCAGCAGATAGTTCTCATCATGCAGGAACTGACGCTGTTCTCCCAGACGGTTCGTCAGAGTCGTCCGAGTGAACCACGGCTGGCTTTCCGTATCGTATTCTAATCGGTTAACCCTTCCCTCGGCATCCTCTTGGGCAATGATCCGGTACTGTTCATCATATGTATTCGCAAATTCTAGTTGTCCATTAATCAACATCTGCAAGATCCGGCCTTCCGAATCACAAACGAATTCGGTCGATATCCCCGTTGGATTCACGTATTCTCGTAGATAACCTTGCTCATGATAGTGAAGCGTCACTTCTCTGGAGCCATCACTGATCGATTGAAGCAGTCCTTCTTCGTTATATGTCAAAGTAAAAGAGCGATCCGTTAAAGAATCGGTCAAAGAGACGAGCTGTTCTTGTTCGTCATAACCGGCTTCTAGTATAAGGCCATAAGGATCGACATGAGCTTGCAGTTGCCCCTCCGAGTTGAACTGATATCGCTCCCGGGAAGAACGCAGCTCCAGCTCATAGCCAGATTCCAACTGACGCAAAATATCTCCCTGTACGTCGATATCCCGGCTGCGGTAGCTTCCATCCTCCTGACGGATAAAACGGTTGCGACGCCCCGCATTCCACCAGACGGTAATGGTACCCATTTCCTCCTTCTCCCACTCCAACCGAAGCGCATAGTTATGCGTCCAGGCCAAGCCCAGCTCACTGCGCTGCAGAAGGCCGGAGTTATAGTCCAGTACAAGCTCCCAGGTCGTAGCCCCGTAGAGCTTCATGACCGGATGCTTGATAAACTGATGCCCTGTTCCCGCATGGATCGGGTCCGAAACGTGACTGAGGCTATTTCGCTGTGCTGAATTCATTTGCTGTACGCTTCCCCCATTAGACTGAGAAGGTTTGCTTCTTATTGTAAAATCCCCTACTTTTCTCTCTGCCTCAACTACATTCTCAGCCTGCCTCACTCCAGAAGCCACATCTCCGCCTGCATTCGCCGACTTCCCGGCTGCAGATAGACCACCGGCAACTGCAGCGCCTCCAGCTCCGGCGATACCTGCTGCTGCTACTCCTCCATCTGTGATCGTCTCACCAGTCTTGGCTCCACCTGAGACTTTACTACCATCGGCGACCACCTCTACGACTCTGTCGGCAGATTTTATATCGTGAGCAGCATCCGCTATCTTACCTCCGGTACCTATTGCATCTCCGATCTTCTCAGTAGCCTTTGCAGTTTCCGTTACACCTTCTACGACTCGTTCCCCTGATTTCACAGCATCCGTCACACCGGTCACTTTGCTAACTAAGGCAATACCTCCAGCGGCTTCCGTGGCTACTTTACCAAGCTTTGCTGTAGCAGAGACGCCCTTACCCAGCGGTCCGAGAATACCCACTCCCCGTTCCCACAAAGCCAGCTTGTCGCCAGTCACTAAATCACGACCGGTTACTGCCTCAATCAGTCCCTTGGCATTGCCAACAATCGGTACGAAGTCGAGTGCCATGCTCACTGCGATCCCAATAAACTTCCAGGCACCGGCACTAATGAGCGGTTTGCCCTTGCCATCCGCCTCCTGGAACTGCTCACCCTTCCGCTGTGACAGCTTTGACAGTTCCTCCAGCTCTTGACGAATCTCCTGAAGCTGCTGATTAATCGTCTGATAGGTGCTATCCACATCCGAACGGCGCCGGCTCTCCAGCGTTAATTGACCCATCGCCCGCCGCAGGCTCGATTGGATGCTCTCCAATTGTGCCTCCGCTTGCCTCAGATCTCTCCCGGTCTGCTGCAGGTCGGAGACGTTGACTTCGATCTTCAATCCAATTCCCCCTTAGCGATTCTTACTGGCTGCTCGGGCATACGCCTCTTGCTGACGTCGGGCTAGCTCTTCCTGCTCTCTTCTTCGATCCTCTGCAAGGTCAGCTTGGCGGAATGCTTCAGCAATTCGTTCCAATGTGTCTGCAAAGGCATTCATCTTATCCGCTGTGCGACCCATCTTGCTATTCGTTGATCGAAAACCTTGAATAAACCACTGATAAGCATTGCCTTTCCAGACTATCGATGACACTCCCTGATTTAATCGAGAGGCTTCGCTTGTTAATTTACCGCTTCCTGCACGTACTTGCTTAGCGATGCTCTGCAACTCATACACATCCGCACGGATTGGCATAAGTTCATTTCCCCCTTTTAATAAGTAGTTGAATCCGCCTGACTAAACCGCTTGGCTATTGCATTCAGTTCGTCTCCAACATCCTTGAGCATTGCAGAGACACTCTCAAGCTGCTTATGTGCATCCGTATAAGAGGAGTAGAAGCGCTCTCTCGAATTTCCCTCCCAATCTCCCTGCAAGCCATCAATTAATGACTTCAGTTCCTTGGCCATGTTCAGATTCTCTTCACTGCAGCGTAAGAAGCGATCCCCAATCGTATGAATTTGTTCCGGTTCAATTTTAATCTTCTTAGCCATCATCTATGCTCCTTCCAATACGATATCGAACTGCTCGGCAAATCTAAGTAACGAATCCAAGAATATCTGAGGCTGATAAGCCTCAATTCGAAGTACCTGATCATCCGGTTCAGTGACAAGGTACAATTCATTGTTGTCGTGAGCATAATGATAGGCTTCCTGATACCAAGCCGATCCAACTCTTCTCCAATACACAACTGAACCATCCTTCTGACCATGATGAAAAGTATTCACAATAGAATGCGCCGCTTCATCATCACATCCGGAACTAACCAGCTTATGAATTTGCAACTCCTGATCCAACTGATTCCATCGATTCCAATCCATCTCCATTAAGTCCACCCGACAATCCCGCTCCGACTGCAATTGAAGTGGAAAAAAACCAAGCAACACATTCATCGACAACTCTGCATTAGCCACCGGACATAGAATAACCTTATTCTCCTCGTCACTAGTTCGTTCTACTACAATCTGCGGCAAGAAATATAAGAAGGCATCATAGTGTTCTACGCCGCGAATATCTTTCTTGGCATGAATGACATCTTCTGCCCCGCACGCTGCTATACAAATGCCTAACACATCATCGATAATCAAGCTGGAATCAGAGGCTGAATCGATCTTCAAATACCCTAAATCCAGAAGCTGCTTCTTAATGGCTTCATACTCTTCCTTTAGCTCCTCTATGAGAAATCCCCGATAAGGATCTTCAAATCCGGCAACATTATGTATCTCCATCATCTGGGTCAAAAAGAAGAATTGCCCCTTCGTAAGCTGAAAAATAAAATTTTCCTGTTCCATGCCGCCTCATTCCTCCTAAAAATGATTAAAAATATAGAATGCAAGTGCTAAAACGATAAGCATCACCGAGACAATGAGCGTTATAAGCCATACATTTCGATAAATGGATCCATTAGGAATCTCTTCTTCGGATTTCAGCAAGCTTTTAATAGGTGAAGTAGAAGTGCTGTCGGAGACATAAGAATTGTCAATTGCCTGCTGAACCTCAGCCATGGCGATTTCAATTTCCCGCAAAATAGATGGATTATCCGCGTACTGTTCTACTAACTTTCCATATTCCCACAAAGCAGAAGGGAGTTTATTTTGCCCTTCTAAGCTGCGCGCTTTTAACAGGGCTGCTTCCATCTCTTTACTAGGAAAATCCCGCATAACAAGCGGATTGACAGGCTCGTTGGGAACCCCATCTTCAAGGGGTTCTTCTTGCCCTATCCCTTGTATAGCTTTATTAACGATATCCGTTTCCTGAGACTGAGAATTAGGCGTTTCTGGCTCTCTTTTCCTTTTTACCGAGGATAGCTCAATCGCCCACTCACCGAACGATGGACATAGATTTAGTTGCTCAGCATTCCATACTCTGGCGAACATTCCTGAGACGACGACACCATAGTTCTCCTCAAGCACCCGCAGCAGCAACGAGAAGCGTTCGCATTCTTTCTGCATCTCCTGCGGATCGAAGAAGCTTTCCCCCCAGGACATACCGCGAACCTCCGCACTGCTCCATGCCAATATTTCAGCCAGAAGCACTCCCCCAGAGAAGCGATTATAATGGAGCCCCCACGGGTATTCTTCATGGTGATGGACAGGCATATAACCGTTCAGTCCCTCAGGTAAATAATCAGGTTCTAGGAATCCCTCCATGAACATATCTTCCACATCAATCAACTCTACCTTTGCCGGTTCATCCCATGACGTAGTCTCAGGAATATCGCAAAACATTAAATTACTGGACGATAGGTCAATATGTGCGGCTCCCTTTTGCTCCATTTCAGCAAGAGTATTAGCTAGAGCCAGCGCCAGACTCCGGCATTGTTCAACGCTCAGCCCGGTTCTCCCCAGCAGTACATCCGTCCAGGTTAATCCCTCGATCCAGGGCATAATTGAGCTATATAACAACTCAGGGTATTCCTGAAGTAATTCCATATCCTGCTGCGGATTAAGAATCTCCCGGGCACAGACGCTTAATCCCTCTACTTGCGATAATTCATGAAACTGCGACAAGGTATTGATGGCGGCAGGATTCCTAAACAGTGGACGGTAGATCTTCAGAGCAGCCGCGCGACTATTATCAGAATGCAACAGCTTGTATACTGTGCCTTGCCTTCCTTCTTGGCCATAAGGTGTTCCTGGAAACAAAGGATGCTCGGCGATCGTATATATCTGTTCACGAATACAGAACTGACTTCCTGCTTCAGGTGGAAACATGCTGATTAGCTCCCTTTTGAATTCAAAATATTCACTCATAGTATCTATCCATAATTAAGAATGATTGGAAACCGTCGAATAGGATTGTACCCTCTCAATTCTTAGGTAATAACCATCCATGACCCCCAGATCTTGAAGGCTCATAGTAGGCTGAACTGCCTTCCATTCCGTTCCACCGCCGTTAATAAACCATCGGCAACTGGTAAAATCCCCGCCAAAGGCCATCCATTCGTTAATCCCCCGCAGCATTGGTTCAATGATATCAACGAGCGGCGCATTGTTCGGCAATTCCAAATCAATCTTCTTACCGGTAGAGTCTATGATAAGCGTAATTAATGTTCTATCCATCTGTTATTTCTAACTCCCTTCTAACCTCTTATAGGCGTTGAGGCCGACATTTGGAAACCCAGAGATACCAAGTCCGCGCTTGTTCCAGGCAGCATCATCAGAGCTCCCGGCCGAATGGAGTAGGCGGATTCCATCATCATCTCCCGATAGCTTTCGGGAATAATAGAGGACATCCTCATTAACTTCGCCGAATAGGGGTCTTCAGTAGGAGAATCCGGCATTAGCCCCTTCCAGGACCTAACATCCTTCACCTTGCTATAAACGGCCTCATCCGTTAGAAAAATATTCTCAATAAGAACATTTCCATCGGGTACCGCCATTTCCATAATCCGCTTGGCAATAGGCTCAGGATCCTCTCCAGTGTATACACCATCAGTCATATGACAGATGATCGGAGCCGGACAGTGCTCCATGCCCAGAAGCTCATGCTGCAACAGCTTCTCGGCCTGCTTGAACGCCTTCGCAGTATCCGTAAATCTCTTGGGGTACAGCTCCGGCATATTTCCCAGGTTGGCGATTCTATCAATTGACTTCACTCCATCCAGAAGATCATAGACTTCGTCACTATAGGCCAATATGCTGATCCGGTAACGTGGAGATAGACTAGAACCCTTTGTCGAACGGTAGATGATCTGTCTGATCGCCGTTTTTAGGGCATCATTTACCACATCCATCCTACGGCGTCCTTCAAATTCCAACGTCATCGATCCGCTAATATCCAATAAATATATAATTAAGGCAGGCGTGCTTCCCGTGGCCTGAATCTGATATTTCACGTTGATTACCCCTCATGGTTCTTAATAGAAATAGATTAAAGGCCAGGCCATAATCTATACCTGGCCTGGCCTTTAGCTTACTGATTTTAACCTTGTTGATCGGCTTGTCTAAAGCGATTAGCGATAGTCTTTAATTCTTCGGAGATAGCCTTAAGGTTCTCTATGTATGTCTGCATATTCTTCTTATCTACCTCATATCTCTGAATGAATTTATTTTGAGTTGCCCCATCCCATTGAGACTGCAGCGATGAAATCGCGGAGTTCAATTTACTAGTTAATTGCTCACTTTGAGAAGCACCATCCAAGAACTGTTTAGCAATCTGATCCATTTCCTCAGGTGTAATTAAAATACGGGCCATGAAATTTCCTCCTCAAATAGAAAATATAGGTTTATGATATAATAGTACTAAATTCACATCTGCTCTTCAATACAATTATTTACAGTAAAATCATTATTGTGACAAAACAGGACTATTTACCCACTTCTTATTAACTTGTTCAATTTGTTCCTCGAGTTGGCTCAAGCCATAGGCAAAGGCATGAACAGTCTTCACTCTCTCAAATTTCCTTCTAATATAGAAACCTTCCCCAGCAGGCAGTACCTTTCCGCTCTGTTCGTACGGCAACTTAATATTAAATAACTGAACATCTGATAAATCTGTTGTCCCAAGCAGCCAACCGAGTTGGGTTGATTTGATTTCCTTCAGCCATGCATCCCAATTCGAATTAAATTCACTTGCTTGTCCTGCTACAATGATCTTGACTCCACATTCTTGTCCATAACGAGTAATGTACTCGAGATGCTCTGTCACATTAAAGTTACTGGAAATTCGCTTGGCGGTAATGTCAGCATCATCGATAAATAGCATGATTGTCTTAAATTGACGATTGTTGGAGGAATCGATCGTTCTCCGCTCTACTTCATCTTTAATGTTCTGCAGCATTTCCTCTAAGCTTCTCTCATCAGAGCTATAACCTTGAGTATGAGGAAGAGATTTTAATACACTTAACCCCGGAGCTGGCCGTCTGAAGTCGCATAAGTATATGTCTATCTGTTCAGGTGACTGATACAGGGCCGAGATTAAACCGAGCGATACCATCATCGAGGTCTTGCCTGACTCCATACGTCCACTTACCATAAAGAACGGGCCATCCTGAGGGTTCCATGCAAAAGGTTTAAGATTGTCCACACGAAGTCCGATTGGCAAGCTATGTTCTGTAAACCTTTCACTCTGCTCCCAAACCTCCTGAAGCGGAACAACCTCCGGCAACGTTCTGATCTCAGATGGCCTTAAGCCATTCCAGCCTTGATCCATTGAAGTGAATATATCCCGTAAAGCCCGCGTACGTGCAGATTCGCTTGAAGCTTGTATGGCAAGTGCCGTTTGGAATTCATAAGGGGGAACGGAACCTTTTACAAATCCCCGCCCTTCAGGCAATTGTCCCGGATTTTTACCTAAGCGTCCTACTGTGTAATGATAGTCACCGGAATCAGATAACAAATAAGCAACGGCATTAGGATAATTACTCCTTACTTTGTCTGTAACATCAGATACTCGGTTTACCGTCAGCATGAAATAAATTCCCAGGCTTGCCCCTTCACGCATTATGGCTTCAGTCCGTTCCTGGAGTGCCTCGAATTGACCTTTGAAGCTCAAGTAACCGTCAATTATGAACAGAATAGCCGGCAGTTTCTCACCTGTTTCTTCGCAATAAGCCAATCTTGATTTAACGCCAGCATCTGCGAATAAGTTTTTGCGGTTGCGTACTTCTTCCTCGAGGTAACCGATCAGTCTGACCACTTTCTCCTCCTGATCATCCTGAATCACGTCTCCAACATGAGGAAGAAGCTTGTAATCCCTAAGCATTCGCCCAAAATCAAGTGCATAAATATGAATTTCATCCGGTTTAGCTGATAAGGCAGTAGAATATATCAAAGATTGAACGAAAGTAGTCTTGCCTGTCCCAGGCATACCGTAAACAATCCAATGGCCTGATTCAATGTCAATATGCAGCGGATACTGGGTCTGGTTAGCCACATCATCGATGAGTCCAATCTTTGGATTTAACGGTTTATTCTTCTCCTCAGGTTCCTCCGGCAGTTGTTCCAGAGCAATGTCAAATGGCAATGGAGGGAGCCAAGGACCTGGAAGACGAGGAATATTATTATTCTCCGCTTGTTCAGAGATATATTGGATTAATACATCAAGCTGTTTCTTTTCGAGACCCTTATCCTCTTTGTGTTCCTGAACGACTTCTGCCAATGGATCCTTAAGTTTGCTGCGTCTTCCATCCAGTCCAACCTCATACAGGGTCCAATCTTCCTGCTTGACCGTCTGGCCTGGACGATATGGAGCGCCGCTCCAAGCAAATTGAACAGATTCGAACACTTCGTTACTGCCGACCTGCAAAAATCCTCGACCAGGATTCGTTATGTAAGCCGCGTCTGGAATCTTCAGCATCTCCCGACTATCCGCCTCATCCTGAACCCTAAGGCATATGCGATACCTGGAGTTGCTCCAAATCTTATCATCAACAACACCGCCAGGCTTCTGGGTGGCTAGCAATAAATGCACGCCTAACGTTCGGCCAATCGCCGCAATACTTACCAGTTCACTCATGAATTCCGGCTGATCCTTCTTCAACTGTGCAAATTCATCAATAACGATGAATAAGTGAGGCAGCGGTTCTCTTTCTCTCCATTCCGTCTTATAGTACTCATCAATATGCTGAACATTACCCGCAGCAACGAATAATTTTTGTCTCCGTCTTAATTCTGCCTTTAAGGAAACCTGGGAACGCTCAATTAGGCCTTCTTCTTCCAGGTTAGTTATCGTGGCGATAACATGCGGAAGACCTTGGAAAGTATTTGACATCCCTCCGCCCTTATAGTCAATCAGCATAAATGCTAGATCGTGAGGGTGATAATGCACCGCCATGGAAGCGATCATTGACTGAATGACCTCACTCTTACCAGAGCCTGTTGTCCCAGCCATAAGACCGTGCGGCCCATGTCCTTTGCGCTCGATCTTATCATGCAGATTAAGGAGTACCGGCTTAAGTCCTCCCCTGACCCCCACTGGAAACGGCAGCGTGTTAGGGTATCGGTTCTCCCCCCAACTCCCCACGACTTCCAACTCATCGACTTTGTCAACATGGAACATATCAAACAAGGTCAATACATTTACAATCTCATCGGCCGAGCTTGTCTTCATTCGATACGGGGCTATAGCTCGCGCAAACTGATCCACTTGGACCAAGTCCAAATGATCAGGAATAAATGGCTGTACATAGGGGATCTTGTCTTTCGGCTTGGAATTAGTGTCCTCAGCATTCCCGCTAGTCACGTTAGTAGAGCGCATAATTCCCTCCGTACCACGCAGTTCTACAACGAGCTCACACTCCTTAGGGAGCAGTTCCCTACTGGGAGCTAATATGACTGTACTCGCAGATATGACCTCCGAGCTCTTAAGAAATAGCGGCAGAATGGGTTCATACTCAAGCATTTCCACATACGGCAAGAAATTTATAAAGAACGGAGAGGCCTTCTCATTTGGCTTCATCCACAACCTGCGCTGCAGCAAGGCAAATAAATTCTCAAGGACTTGCGGCTGGTATCCTCCCTCCTGGAACAGATACCTATGGGTTCTGGTATCATCCCATACATGCGGAAGCCATCTAACCCAATCCCACTTCTCAGCCTGGAGCGCGTTAAAAAAGGCAGTGATCTTGACCTCATCGGGTGAATGATGCGTTGCAAGCTGCGTAGCTATCGTCCGACAGAAGGTAACTAATTCCTCTTCCTCCCCCACCAGGCCAACAACCCGATACTTGTTCAGATCCATGAGGGCGGGAACATTTTGAATCGTCGAGAATCTTTCCGCCAGCTCATTTGCCTTCTGAATCAGCGAATCGTTATCCAGGCCTTCTTGCTTAGGGGCCCTAATCTCAAAACCGCTGGGAACCGTCCCAATTCCGGCACGCACTTTAAGGAAGTCCTCATCCTGCGGAATTCTCTCCCAGATAGCTGGACTCCGATCAGCAACCAATGTTGCACAGAATTGGGGCTCCAAATGAGTTTGATGCCAATTCAAGACGAGTTCATTTTTCCAACCCTGCATAATTTCCCGCTTCTCGTTCAAATGCGCCTCATATTTCTTCACTCTCTGCTTCAGGGCTTTGCGATGCTTGGACTTCTGCTGGATATGAACTAGTACCGGAACAAAATACGATGCAACCATCGTCGACATTGTGACCATTTGGATAATTGCCGAATTGCCGTTGCCTGATCTGCTGTAAAATGCCATCATCGCCGTGGCCCCACCAACGGAGACCAGAATTGGTACAATAATAGATATCAAATTCAAAGTTGGTGCCTGCGGCACTGTCGGTGGCTTGAGCAGCTCGATTTCCCGCTTTGCCTGTTCCTTGATTATTCGCGGCGACCTGCGGTAATAGAAATATGACATGACACTTAACCACTCACTTTCCTTAATCTCATGGTGCCGATGGACCATATTGGATAGACGCCACCAATCCCAATTACCCACTTTGGATGTAAAGACTAGGAAAATTATAACATGTTCAATTTGAAAATATTGTCGATTTATGTTGAAACTAACTTTTTTTCTTGTTTAATTCTGAAATTTCTACAAAAAAAGCATTCTGCCAGAAGCAGGATGCTTTTGTACTTAGGAAATATGTACTTACTTATGCCTTTTTCGTTTAGAACTTTGGGGGGGATCGGAATCTAAATTTTCGTTATCTGGATATTTTTCCCAAAAGCCTTCTGATAGAGTTCTGGTCCTACTTCATATGTACGATAATTCACTAGCAAGAGAAATTCCTGTTCCTTATCCTCTACCCTACTCTATATATATTCAGGCCTTACATTGAACTCTGTGAAAACTACATCAATAATTATAGTTCTTTTTAAAATATTCAATTCCTGTTGATTTGCTTTTTCTATGATTTCTTTCTCTTTGGCTTTAGAGGTGCCACAACCAACTAATATTACAGATAAGATCAAGAAGAAGATCATTAATTTCCCTTTCAAAAAATACAACTTCTGTCTATGTACTTCCGGGATTGTCCTTATTCTTTTTTCTCTCTCTACAAAGACATCCTGCCGAAGCAGGACGCAAAATCATTGTTAGGAAATATGTATTTAATCTTTTGTTTCTTCTTTTTGAATTAAATCAGGATCTATATTTTCGTTCTTTGGATATTTCTCATCAAAACCTTCAAAAACACTCCCTATTTCTACTTCATACGTCCGATAATTTATCATCAAATATATCGTCTCATCTTCGGCTCCTTGAACATGGCCATGCATACTAACACTGCTACTAATATATTCAGGCATCACCTTAAATTCTGTGAAGACCACATCAATGTTATAGTTCTTTTGAAAATAATCAATGCCTATTTGATTTGCCTTTTCTATAATTCCTTCCTTTTTAGAACTATTCATATTACACCCTCCAAAAATACAACTAATTATCAATATACAAAAGAAAATGATTAATTTCCTTTTCAAAAGCAACCCTCCTTTTTTCTAATTTCCCCCATTCTTGAGACTGTTTAAATCGAAATAAAATAATTGAATTTTTTCTTTTTATTTACTATTTAATTATATATTATATTATATACATATAAAACAACAATTATATTTCAACCACAAAGGAGGGTAAGAAGTATGACATATATTTCTGATGAAATATATCAAAAAATGTCTAAAGCAGCTTATGACCCACCTAAGCCCGGAGAACTATTAAAAAACATAAGCGACCCAAATTGGAAAGTAGTCGAACCTGAAGGAGCCCAATTACATAGCAAAATATCAGGATTTGATGCAGCTGTATTTTACAATAAAAGCACAAACCAAGTAGTTATCGGTTATAGAGGTACCGAGCCTGAATTTGGTGACTTCAATCAAACTCTGAATCGAATTATGGATATCGATGCAGATGCGGCAGATGTTGTCTTCGGGCGTTATAAGAAACTCGAAGAGAAAGTAAACTCGCCGATAAAGACTTTACTTCTCGAGTCTCCATTAGGATTTCTGAGCAATTATCAGCAATATGAGAATAACCAATTTCATCAGGCAGAGGAACTGTATATTGCTGTGAAGAAGCAGTATCCCGATGCTCAAATCACGGCAACAGGACATTCCTTAGGTGGAGCACTGACTCAATTCGTTGCTGCTCGTAATGGTATATCTGGAGTTACCTTCAGTGCCCCAAGTGTAACTAACTTGTTATCTGATGATTTGCTTAAGAAAATAAACAACGGAGAATTTGACAAACAAATTGTTAATTATGTACATCCAAGCGACTCTGTCGGAGCTGGTCCATTATCAGAGTATGGCCGACATGTTGGATCTACTTACTATTTAGGATCGAATTTCGACACGGCAAATGCCAAGTATGACAATATGGATGTCCCTATAAACTTAAGTCTCAATGGCGGCCCAATGTTTAAAGTTGGAGACCTTCCCGGAAGCTGGGGACCAGGTCAAATCGCCAGAGTAATTGATTCATTTAGTGAAAGTAGTAATCACCCAGCCTATCACTCACTTGAAAACTATACTTTCGATGAAAATGGGAACATCAACAATATGTTATTTGATCGTAATACTAGGGAACAAGTACAAGGCTCGCCACGGTGGAGCAACTATACAGAAGCAATGGCAGCTTGGGAGAATTTAAAGAATCGTGGTTTGGATATAATGCATTCTATTGTCGAGAAGTTCTTCCCAATGATGGCCTTGATCGGCGGATCAACTATCCAATTACAACCGGAGGAGCTGAAGGAATCCAGCCAGAAGATTAAGCAGCATGTTCAGGAATTTCAACAATCACTGCCTACTACCCTTCGTTCAATTCAAAATCTCCTTGAAACGAGCCAAAGTCGTTCTTTACAGCCTATTGTGCAGGGAACTATAGATGAACTAAACCAGTTCATTCGCTGGTATTCTTCCACAGCTAACGATATAGCCGTATTTATCAATAAAAAAGCAGACGACTTTATTAGAGCCGACCAAGGCGTAGCCCCTTAAGGAGGTTAAGACGTGTCAAAAATCCTAGTTGAAATAGATGATCTACGACAAGCGAAGAATCAATTAGACCAAGTTATACATAAGCTCAATCAAGACGAAGCTTACTTAAAAACAGTTTATGGTAGATTATTCGGCTGGAAAGGTGTGGCCGGCGAAGAAATGCGTAAACGTATGAATATCTTCTTTAATGATTTGTCTAAATGGAATGATCGTTTTGAAGGGCGTAGAGATGAACTCGTCAAATATATTGATCGAATGAAACAGGTAGACGAAATGTTCAGGTATTAAGCACTCCTTCTTCCTCTCCATAACCACAAAAGGCAAGCCGGAGTACTCCGGCTTGCCTGATCTTCGAGTCATTCTTCCATCAATGCGTCACTCGGGATTGAAAATCGTCCCGGCTCGATTTGTTGGCGTGGTACAGAACCACGTCCCCATTCTCCAGTTCAAACGTATTGCCGTAGGCATCCTGAACCTTGGACTGGAAACCTTCC